>DASPXL010000389.1:0-6937 GCA_035637375.1 Burkholderiales bacterium | reverse complement strand
CGGAAAAGCTTGTGCGCGAATTCGCGCAACTCGACAGCTCTCCTGACACAACGTTGTCAGGAGCCCTGGCTTAGGCTCGGGAGGAGATCGGCCATGACCACTTTCCGCTTCTTTCTCAAGAACGGCCTCTACCTGGCCGCGATTCTCCTGTTGCCGGGCGCCCTGATCGGCGCGCCTATTCTCTGGTGGCTCGGCCATCGCAGCGCGAAGTCGATCAAGACGTGATGAAACAGTACTTACATACGAGGATTGAAGACCATGAAGAACAAGGAGTTTTCTTTGCCGGCCGCCGCGGCGGCGTCGATCGCGATCGTCTCCGCCTTGCTCAGCGGTTGCGAGCAGGCTGCGTCGCAGCCGCAGGGACGCGTGCCGCCCGAAGTCGCGGTCGTCGCGGTGCAGGCGCAATCGGTGCCGGCGGCCTTCGAGTACGTCGGCCAGATCGCCGGCTCGCGCGAGGTCGAGGTGCGCGCCCGGGTCACGGGCATCGTCCTGAAGCGCAATTACCGCGAGGGCCGGCCCGTCGCGCAGGGGCAATCGATGTTCACCATCGACCCGGCGCCCTTCGAGGTCGCGGTCGCCCGCGCCGAAGCCGCGCTGGCGAGCGCCGACGCGAGATTCGCGCAGACCCAGCGCAACAGCGCGCGCCTGAAGCCGCTTTTTGAGGCGAAAGCGGCGAGCCAGAAGGATTACGACGACGCGGCTTCCGCGGAACAGATCGCGCAAGCCGAGGTGAAGACCGCGCGCGCCAACCTCGCCGACGCGCGGCTCAACATCGGCTACACGCGCGTTGAAGCGCCGGTCAGCGGAATCGCCGGCCGGGCGCTGCGCTCCGAAGGGACCTATGTGTCCGGGCCGGACGTGCTGCTCACCACCGTATCGCAGATCGATCCGATCTACGTCCTGTTCGGCGTCTCCGACGAGGAGCGCCTGAAGCTCGCCCGCGAGACCGACGCCGGACGCCTGACGCTCCCCAAGGACGGCCAGTTCGAGGTGACCGTGAAGCTCGCCGACGGCAGCGTGCACGGCGAGGCGGGCAAGCTGAACTTCTCCGACGTGCGCGTCTCGGGCAACACCGGCACGAGCGAGGCGCGCGCCGAGCTGCCCAACCCGGGCGGGCTCCTGCATCCGGGCCAGTTCGTGCGCGTGACGCTCAAGGGCGCGCAGCGGCCCGGCGCGATCATGGTTCCGCAGCGCGCGGTGCTCGAGGGGCCGAAGGGCAAGTTCGTCTACGTCGTCAACTCCGAGAGCAGGGCCGAGCCGCGGCCGGTCGAGCTGGGCGATTGGCAGGGCAACGCCTGGATCGTCACCGCGGGCCTCAATCCCGGGGACAAGGTGATCGTGGACGGCGTGATGAAAATCGGCCCCGGCGCGCCGGTCACCGTCGCCGCGGCGCAAGACGGCGACCATGCCAAGAGCCCGCCGCAGGCGGTGGGCGAGGGTCAAAAAAGCGGCGAGCCGTCCCTCGCCGTGGCGAAGAAATAGGGGGCCCACGATGTTTTCGCGCCTTTTCATCGACCGTCCCATTTTCGCGGCGGTCCTTTCGGTCTTCATCGTGATCGCGGGCCTCGCCGCGATGCGCAATCTGCCGATCGCGCAGTATCCCGAGATCGCGCCGCCGGTGGTCACGGTCACCGCCAACTACCCCGGCGCCTCGGCCGCGGTGATCGAGCAGACGGTGGCCGCGCCGCTCGAGAACGCCATCAACGGCGTCGAGCGCATGATCTACATGAGCTCGACCTCCACCTCGAACGGCACGGTGCAGATCCACGTCACCTTCGACATCGGCACCGACGTCGACCGCGCCGCGGTCAACATCAACAACCGCGTGAGACAGGTCGAGCCGCGCCTGCCGCAGGACGTGCGCCGGCTCGGCGTCACCGTGGAAAAGAGCTCCTCCTCGTTCCTGATGGTGGCTGCGTTCTATTCGCCCGAGAGCCGCTACGACAGCCTGTACATCAGCAACTTCGTCGCGATGAACGTGCTCGACGTGGTGAAGCGCATCCCCGGCACGACCAACGTGCAGATCTTCGGCGCAAAAGACTACGCCATGCGCATCTGGGTCAGGCCCGACCGCCTCACCCAGCTCAGGCTCACCACGGCCGACCTGGTCGCCGCGCTGAACGAGCAGAACGCGCAGTTCGCTGCGGGCAAGGTCGGCCAGACGCCGACCGGCGGCCCGCAGGAGCTGGTCTACACCGTCACCACCAAGGGGCGGCTCGCCGACCCGGGCGAATTCGAGAACGTCATCGTGCGCGCCAACCCGGACGGGTCGACGCTGCGCCTGAAGGACGTCGCCCGCGTCGAGCTCGGTTCGAAGGATTACGACTTCATCGGCCGCGTCAACGGCAAGGAGGCGGTGCTGGTCGGCGTGTTCCTGCAGCCCGGCGCCAACGCGCTCGATGTCTCCAAGAACGTCAAGCAGGCGGTGCAGACGCTCTCCGCGCGCTTCCCCGGGGGCCTCACCTACTCCGTGCCCTACGACACCACGCGTTTCGTGGAAGTGTCGATCCGCGAGGTGCTGAAGACGCTCGCCGAGGCGATGCTGCTCGTATTCCTCGTCGTCTTCATCTTCCTGCAGAACTGGCGCGCCACGCTCATCCCGTTCGCCGCGGTGCCGGTGTCGCTGATCGGCACCTTCGCCGGGCTGTACCTGCTCGGCTACTCGATCAACACGCTGACGCTGTTCGGCATGGTGCTCGCGATCGGCATCGTCGTGGACGACGCCATCGTCGTGCTGGAGAACGTCGAGCGCATCATGCACGAGGAGCGTCTGGAGGCGCGCGAGGCGGCGGTCAAGGCGATGAAGGAAGTCACCAAGCCGGTCGTCGCCATCGTGCTCGTGCTGTGCGCGGTGTTCGTGCCGATCGCGTTTCTCGGCGGCCTCGCCGGCGAGCTCTACCGCCAGTTCGCGGTCACCATCTCGATCGCGGTGGTGATCTCCGGGACGGTGGCGCTCACGCTCACGCCTTCCTTGTGCGTGCTGATCCTGAGGCGCGGGCACAAGCAGCCGGGGCGCTTCTTCGAGTGGTTCAACGACGGGTTCCGGCGCGTGACCGGCCGCTACGCCGACGGCGTGGCGTGGATGCTGCGCCGCGGCGGGATCGGCATGGCGCTCTTTGCCGGGATGGTCGCGCTGGCAGCCGGACTGTGGCGCGTCACGCCGGGGAGCCTCGTGCCCGAGGAGGACCAGGGCTGGTTCATCACCGCCGTGATCCTGCCCGACGGGGCGACGCTCGAGCGCACCGACCGCGTGGTGGCCGAGGTCGTGGAGGCGATCCGTTCCAACCCGGCCAACGAAAACGCGATCGCGTTCACCGGCTTCGACTTCATCGGCGGCGGCTACCGCAACAACGCCGCGACGATCTTCGTCACGCAAAAAGACTGGGACGACCGTTCCGTGACCGCATCGCAGCTGGTCGGCGAGGTCTTCATGAAGACCGCGCGAATCAAGGAAGCCCTGGTGCTCGCTTTCGCCCCCCCGCCGATTTTCGGTCTGGGAACGGCGGGCGGATTCGAGTTCTATATCCAGAACCACGGCGAGGGCGGCCCGCAGCGCACCGCCGAGGTGCTGCAGCAGTTCCTCGCGCGCGCCGGCAAGGAGCCGCAGCTCGCCTTCGTCAACACTTTCTGGCGCGCGAACGTGCCGCAGCTCTACGTCGATCTCGACCGCGACAAGGTCAAGGCGCTCGGCGTGCCGATCGACGAGCTGTACGGCACGCTCGCGGCCACCGCCGGCACCTACTACGTCAACGACTTCAACAAGTACGGCCGCACCTGGCAGGTGCTGATGTCGGCCGAGCCCGCCTACCGCAAGCGCCCCGACTCGATCGGCGAGATCTACGTGCGCTCGGGAAGGGGCGAGATGGTGCCGCTCAATGCCCTCGCCAGCGTCCGCTACTCCTCCGGTCCGGATTCGCTCGACCGCTTCAACAACCTGCCGGCGGTGAAGCTGATCGGCCAGGGCGCGCCCGGCGTTTCCTCCGGACAGGCGATCCAGGCGGTCGAGAAAATCGCCGCCGAGGCGCTGCCGCCCGATTTCAGCTACGACTGGAGCGGCGCCTCGTTCCAGGAGAAGCGCTCGAGCGGCACCGCGGGCGTAGCGCTCGGGCTCGCGGTGCTGATGGTGTTCCTGATCCTCGCCGCGCAGTACGAGAAATGGTCGCTGCCGCTCTCGGTGCTGCTCGCGCTGCCGTTCGGCACCTTCGGCGCCCTGGCCGCGGTGTGGCTGCGCGGATTCAGCAACGACGTGTATTTCCAGATCGGGCTGGTGACGCTCCTCGGTCTCGCTGCGAAGAACGCCATCCTGATCGTCGAGTACGCGGTGCTCAAGCACCACGAGGGGCTGTCGACCGCGGCGGCGGCGCTCGAGGCCGCGCGGCTGCGCTTCCGGCCGATCCTGATGACTTCGCTCGCCTTCATCCTCGGCGTGCTGCCGCTCGCGATCTCGGTCGGCGCCGGCGCCGGCGCGCGCCGTTCGGTCGGCACCGGCGTCATGGGCGGAATGATGGCGGCGACGTTTCTCGCGATCTTCTTCGTGCCGCTGTTCTTCAGGCTCATCACCGACCGCAAGCTCTCGGAGAGGCGCACCGCCGCCGAGCTCCGGGCGGAGGCGGAGCGCGAGCGGGAACGCGCGGCCAAGCTGACCGATGTTCCCCACCATGCCCGGCTCGGCGCGGAGGACGGCCATGCATAAGCCCGCGATTGCCGCTCTCGGCTTGGCCGCGCTGCTCGCCGGCTGCGCGGGCCTGAATCCAGACTACACCCGGCCCGCGGTCGATCTTCCGCAAGCCTGGCGCGACGCGCCGGCAGAGGGCGTGCGCGCGCAGGAGGCGCCCTGGTGGAAGGTGTACGGCGATCCGGTGCTCGACCGCCTGATCGATGAGGCGCTCGCGAACAACGCGAGCGTGATGCTCGCGCTCGCGCGCGTGGACGAGGCGCGCGCGGCGCTCGGCGCGACTTCCGCCGAGCAGTTGCCCTACGTCACCGCCGGCGCGAACCGCAACCGCACGCGCCTGTCTCAGCGCGGCGCGACGCCGCTGCCGCCGGGCTTCGATCCGGAGCACAACGACACCCGGGTGTCCGCGGACGTTTCCTACGAGATCGACCTGTGGGGCCGGCTGCGCAATGCGACGCAGGCTGCGCGCGCCGAGCTGCTCGCCACCGAGGCGGCGCGCGAGACGGTGCGCATCGCTTTGACCTCCGACGTGGCGCAGGGCTACTTCGCGCTGCGCGCCCTGGACGCGCAGCTCGCCGCAACCCGGCGCTCGCTCGCCACCCGCACCGAAGCGCTGGAGCTGCAGAAAAAGCGCGCCCAGCTCGGCGACATCTCCGAGTACGACTACCGCCAGCTCGAGGCCGATGTCGCTGCCGAGCGCGCGCAGGTGCCGGTGCTCGAGCAACAGCGCGCGCAGCAGGAAAACGCGCTCGCGGTGCTGCTCGGCAGGAGCCCCAGGGCGATTTACGAGGGCGCGCTCGAGGTGGGCACCGACCCCGAAGAGCAGACCGTCGCGATCGTTGTGCCCTCGGGGCTGCCTTCGGATCTGCTCCTGCGCCGGCCGGATCTCGTGCAGGCGGAGCAGACGCTCGTCGCCGCCAACGCCCGCGTCGCGGTCGCACGCGCGGCGTATTTTCCGAGGATTTCGCTCACCGGCTCTCTCGGCAGCGAGAGCGTCGCGTTGAGCGACCTCTTTACCGGGCCGGCCGGCATCTGGCAAGCCGCGATCGCCGTCAGCCAGCCGATTTACGGCGGCGGGCGCTTCGACGCGCAGGTCGAGGCCGCCGGCGCGCGCGAGCGCCAGGCGCTCGCCCGGTACCGGCTCGCGATCCAGAACGCCTTCCGCGACGTGCGCAACGCGCTCGTCGCGCAGGCCAAGGCGCGCGAGCGGCTCGCGGCCGAGGGCGATCGCGCGGCGGCGCTGAGGACGACGCTGCGGTTTGCGCGCCTGCGCTACGTGAACGGCATGACAAGCCAGCTCGAAGTCCTCGACGCCGAGAGGAACCTGCTCGCCGCCGAGCAGAACCGCATCGACGCGCTGCGCGCGCAGCGCGCGGCGATCGCGAATCTGTTCAAGGCGCTGGGCGGGGTGTGGTCGTAGACAGATCGCAGCGTAGAGCCGGCTCATGAGACACTGGAACCTTCCCGGGCATCCGTTTTTTCGCGCCGCGGGCCGCGCGGCGATGGCCGGTCTTTTCCTGTGTTTGTCGCTATTCACGAGCGCGCCCGCCCGCGCGCTGGATCTGCAACCGGACGAGACCCGGCCCGGCTTGCGCCTGTCGGTGGCCGAGGACTTCGTCCACGCGGTGGGCTCGGTGGTCGTGTCCGCGCGCTACGGCGGCGCCTGGGGCGTGCGGGCCGGATTCTGGGCGCGCGACAGGAACGCCGAGGGCGGCGCCCCCAACAAGTTCGCCGGCGTCGATTACATGTTGACGTACGGGAAATGGCACGCCGGGATCGGGACGGTGTGGATCGACGAGACGAACGGCCTCAACGGCACGCACTGGGACATCGACGCTTCGCTCGCCTACGATGTGTCGGAGCGGGTGTTCGTCGAATACCGGCACTATTCGCACGGAAGAAAGCTCGGCATCAAGAAGGACGCTCCCAACGACGGCTGGAACCTTGTCGGCGTCGGTCTGATCTTTTAAGAACCGGTTGCAAAAAGGACCGATGTCATCCCCGCGAAAGCGGGGATCCAGTGACTTTCACGCCGCTGGATTCCCGCTTGCGCGGGAATGACGACATTTGCGTTCGCTCATTTTGCAACCGGTTCTTAGTCAAACCCGAGTGAACATCAAGGCGGAATGACGTCTTCCCTGAGGAAGCGGGCGAATTTCCCGCGCGAGCAGAAGAGATCGGAAACGACAGACCCAAAGATTACTCCCAGCCGACGACCGCCTGAAACCTCCGCAGTCAGGAATCGCCCGCGCCGAGAATCGC
>DASPXL010000388.1:0-1795 GCA_035637375.1 Burkholderiales bacterium | reverse complement strand
TCACTCGCGCCCGCCCCGCGAAAAGGGTGGTTCGGGTGCGCCTTAGCTGCTAAAATTTTCCTTTTTCGGGCCTTCCCGCGGTCCGGAATTCCCAAGCCCTTATGGACCAATTCGCCAAGGAAACTCTTCCCGTCAGTCTAGAAGAGGAGATGCGCCGCTCCTACCTCGATTACGCGATGAGCGTGATCGTGGGGCGCGCGCTTCCGGACGTGCGCGACGGCCTGAAGCCGGTGCACCGCAGAGTGCTCTACGCGATGTTCGAGACGAACAACGTGTGGAACCGGCCTTACGTGAAGTGCGCACGCGTGGTCGGCGACGTCCTCGGCAAATACCATCCTCACGGCGACAACGCCACTTACGAGGCGCTGGTGCGCATGGCGCAGGACTTCTCGATGCGCTACACGCTGATCGACGGGCAGGGCAACTTCGGCTCGGTCGACGGCGACCCGGCGGCGGCCTACCGCTACACCGAGTGCCGGCTCGACCGCATCGCCTCCGAGCTGCTCGCCGACATCGAGAAGGAGACGGTCGACTTCGCCCCGAACTACGACGCCAAAGAGCAGGAGCCGACCGCGCTTCCGACCAAGATCCCGAACCTGCTTATCAACGGCTCATCCGGAATAGCCGTCGGCATGGCGACCAATATCCCGCCTCATAACCTCGGTGAAGTCGTCGATGCGTGTCAAGCGCTGCTGAAGAAGCCCGACATCGAGATCGACAAGCTGATCGAGCTCGTGCCGGCGCCGGACTTCCCCACGGCGGGAATCATCTACGGCGTGTCGGGCGTGCGCGAGGGCTACCGCACCGGCCGCGGGCGCATCGTGATCCGCGCCCGCACCCACTTCGAGGACCTGGAGAAGGGCAACCGGCAGGCGATCGTGATCGACGAGCTGCCCTACCAGGTCAACAAGAAGACCCTTCTGGAGAGGATCGCGGAGCTCGTCAACGACAAGAAGATCGAGGGCATCGCCCACGTCCAGGACGAATCGGACAAGTCCGGCATGCGCGTCGTGATCGAGCTGCGCCGCGGCGAGCTGCCCGAGGTGGTGCTGAACAACCTGTTCAAGCAGACCCAGCTGCAGGACACCTTCGGCATCAACATGGTGGCGCTGGTCGACAGCCAGCCGCGCGTGCTGAACTTGAAGGAGATGCTCGGAGCGTTCCTCGCGCACCGGCGCGAGGTGGTGACGCGGCGCACGCTCTTCGACCTGCGCGAGGCGCGGAAGAAAGCGCACATCCAGGAGGGGCTCGCGGTCGCGCTCTCGAACGTCGACGAGATCATCGCGCTGATCAAGAAGTCGCAGACCCCGCCCGAGGCGAAGGTCGCGCTGATGGCCAAGGCGTGGCGCTCGCCGGTGGTGGAGGAAATGCTCAAGCGCGCCGCGGCGGACGCCTCGCGGCCCGAGGGGCTGGGGCGGGAGTTCGGCCTGCAGAAGACTGGCTACCGGCTCTCCGACGCCCAGGCGCAGGCCATTCTCGAGATGCGCCTGCAGCGCCTCACGGGCCTGGAGCAGGACAAGATCGTCGCGGAATACAAGGAGCTGATCGAGAAAATCGCCGATTTCCTCGACATGCTCGCGAAGCCTGCGCGGATCACGGCGATCATCGCCGAGGAGCTGAAGGCGCTCAAAGCCCAGTACGGCGACAAGAGGAAGAGCGAGATCGTCGAGCAGGCCGAGGACCTCCAGATGGAGGACCTGATCGCCTCCGAGGACGTCGTCGTGACCTTCTCCCACGCGGGCTACATCAAGTCGCAGCCGCTCACCGACTACCGCGCCCAGCGCCGCGGCGGGCG
>DASPXL010000387.1:0-1886 GCA_035637375.1 Burkholderiales bacterium | reverse complement strand
CGCGCCGGCGTGCATCGATCCGCGAAGCTCGGGTCCGCACTTCACCGGGTGGCGGCACGCGCCGGCCGTGTCCGCCGAGGCGCCGGCGACGGTTGAGCCGTCCACCTGGATGGCTCGCATCGGATGGCGACTCGCGGGCGGCGCTCTGCGGGTCGAGGAACAGCCGGCCAGGGCGCCTCCGCCCCACCCGATCTTGTTTCGGCGGATGTTGCCCACCGGGGGGCGGCCAACTTGAACCGGGCGGGTGTGGCTTCGGCGCGGGCCACTTGAGTCTGCGGGTGGTTGCTGCAAGAGCCGGCGGCCGCCGGGTGCTCCGCAGATGTGACGAATCCTGACAGCCGTCGGCTAGCCGTATCCCGCCGACTTCAGCTTCGCCTTGGCCATGGTCGCGATCTTGTTGCGCCCGGACCCCGCGAGGTCCGCCAGCACCTCCTCGCCGGCGGGGTGCCGCCGTTCGGCGAGCTCGAAGCCGATCTGGTAGCGCTGGTCGGGCGAGAGGGTTCGGTCCTTGCGCAGCGCCCCGGGCAGATCGAAGCCGCGGTCGAGGAGCTGGGCGACGATGCCGAGCGCTTCGTCGCGGCGGCCGGCGCGTAGCTCCGCGGTGGCGAGGGTGTAGCCGTCGCCGGGCGTCGCGTCGGCGGCGCGGCCGACGAGCCGCAGCACGGCCAACGCGCGCTCGGGCTGCCGGCGGCCGAGCTTGGTGGCGAGCGCGCGCAGACCGGCGCCGGTGGCCTCGCGATCGATCTCACGCGCGAGCGCGAGCAGGGCGTCGGCGCCGGCCGCGACGCCGTCACGGCCGAGGCGGGCGAGGATGCCGGCGACGACGCCTCGCGCGAGCTTCTTGCCGGCGGGGCCGCTGCCGGTGAGCGCGCGCGCCTTGGGGCGGAGCAGGCGCGCGAGCAGCGCCGCGCGGTCGGCGTCGCGGACGGACCCGAGCGCGCGGGCGAGGGCGGCGGAGCCGTCGGGGCGGGCGCCGAGCGCGTTGGCGGCCGCTTCGGCGCGCATGCGGTCATCGGTCGTGGTGAGCACACCGGTCAGCGCGTCGGCCGCCGACGCCGCCGGGATCTGCGCGAGGCGCTCGATCGCGAGCAGTGCGCGCTCGGGCTCGCGGCCGAGCGCGAGCCTGCGAAGGCGCGGGGCGAGCGCGGGCGGGATCTCGAGGCTCGCGAGCGTGTAGAGCGAAGCGCGCGCGAGCTCCGGAGCGCCGCGCTCGGCGAGCTCGATGAGCGCGCCCGCGACCCGCGCGCCTGTCGCTGCACGAGCGACGAAGCGCAGCGCGACGATCGCCTCCTCGCGGACGGGGTTGGGTTTTCGTCCGTCGCCCGCGAACGCGAGCAGCGTCGGAATCGCCGCCGCGTCCTCCAGGTAGCCCAGGATCTTGAGCGCGCCGCCGAGCAGCGCCGGGCTCGGGCCGGGTTTGCCCTTGCCCTTGCCCTTCGTGCGCAAGAGCTTGGTGACTTGGGTGAGGTAGCTGGATTTCTCGCGGGCGCCCGCCTCCTTGATCCGCTGCCGTACCGCGAGCGCCGCCGCGCGGGCCGCGTCCACGTCGGGAGTGTCGAGCGCCTTGAGCAGCGCCGCGAGCGCATCCTTGCCGCCGACGCGGCCGAGCACCTCCTCGAGCGCGCGGCGCTCGAGGGGATCGGCCGCCACGGCGAGCCGCTCCCGCACCGCCGTCACAACGTCCTCGCCGAACGCGATCACGGTGTCGATCGCCGCGCGCCGGACCTGGTCGTCGCGGGACCCGAGGCACGGCAGCAGTGCCGGCAGGAGCTTGCGCGCGTCCCTGCCCGACACGAGCCGCGCCAGCGCCTCCAGCGCGTGGCGCTGCACGGGCGGCACGCCGCCCGCCGCCGCGGCCGCGAGCGCCTCCAGAACGCCGGCGTCGC
>DASPXL010000386.1:0-2572 GCA_035637375.1 Burkholderiales bacterium | reverse complement strand
GAAGCCGATCGGGCTCAGCACGGCCGGGCCCCTTTCGATCCGGCGCATGCGCGCGAGATCGACGACCTTTCGACCCTCGGGAGCCCCGGATTCCGGCTGCTGTTTGACCCATTCGACGATGGGCATGAATTCCCCGCGCTCGGCGGCTTCCGAGGGGAGCATCTCGAAAATCCCGATTCCCGCCTCCGCGGCCTTGACGTACGCGTCCGAATCGCTGATGCGCGTCAGGAACGGCAGGCTGAGCGAATTGAGGAACCGCTCGAGCGGCTGGTACACCGGCATCGAGCTGCGGACCCGGTTCGCCACCACCGCCAGCCGGATGTTTCGCGCCCGGACCCTGCCCGCGAGGAGCAGGTCCCTGACGAAATTTGCCGTTGCGTGGATATCGATCGCCGAGGGCGCCACCGGGATGATGATGCAGTCGGCCCTGTACAGCATTTCCTGCAGGAGCAGGCCCGACGCTCCGGCCGGCGCATCGATCACGAGCTGTTGCGTGTCCGCCGGCACATACATCTCGACCCCGCGTATGCGGCCGTTTTTCTGGGGCGCGGCGTTGGCCCCGTGAACCCTCGTTCCGGTCTGGGTGCGCAGCCGCAGCCAGTTCATGCTCGACCCTTGCGGGTCGTAGTCCATGACGGTGGTCGGAACGCCGCTCGCCGCAAAGTAACTGGCGAGGTTGGTCGCGATGGTGGTCTTTCCGGACCCTCCCTTCGAATTGATCACCAGCGTGGTGTTCATTCTCATGAGCTTCGCCCCCTTTCCCCACAGAGCGACGGAGAAACGCCAAGGCTATGCCAAAGTCATGGTTTGCGTTATTAATTACTTCACGGGAGACGCGAAAAGCCCCCGGGTTGGGCTCATGGGCTTGCCCGGGGAGCCTACGACCGGAAGACCGGCCGGCGTCCTGTCGGACGACCATTCATCGATGTACGCCATTTTGTTTTCCAGGTCAAGCTCGTTTCAATCCGATTCGCGATTGTGACCTTGACAGGGCGGCATGACTTTGCCGACCATGGGGCGGCCGGGCGCGAAAGCCTTCTTTTGAGGATCAGAGCCTCGGCAGATTGTTCCTCGGGCGGGCGCGCCTTCGTCCATCGATCGGGAGGATATGGACCTGACACGTTTCTGCGCGGAACTCCCCTCCCGCTTCGCATGGTTCGCGGCGGGCCGGTGGCATGAGCTGCGCCTTTGCTGGTACAGGGCAGACAAGGGCCTGTGGGCGCTTGTCCTGACCATCGGCCTGGTCGTCGCGACGCTCGGTTTCGCCCTTCAGGCGGTCTTCGCGCATCAAGACGACAGGCGGAATCTGACCTGCCTTGCCCGGAACGTGTATTTCGAAGCGCGCGGCGAACCTGCAGCGGGCCAATACGCGGTAGCGGAAGTCACGATGAACCGCAAGGCCTCGGGCCGTTACCCCGTTACGGTCTGCGGCGTCGTCTATCAGAAAAACTGGGATCCGCTGCGCAAGCGCTATATCGGCGCCTTTTCGTGGACGGAGCTCGATGCGCTGCCCGCGCCAAGGGGCGAGGAATGGGAACGCGCCTGGAAGGTGGCCGACGCGGTCTACTATCGGCGAGAGGCGCCGGTGCTGGAGGGTGCCCTGCACTTTCATGCGACCCATATCAAGCCCGACTGGGCAAGGAGCAAACAGCCGATTGCCCGGATCGGCAGGCATGTCTTCTATGAGTAGAATGGAAGTCGCTGCGGTCCTTTAGATAGTCCCTTCGAGGGTTGTGGTTCCCGTCCGAGCCCCCATTTGGCAAGGATCAAGCCGCGGGGGATTGTCTCCGGGCAAGCTGTGTCCAAGGGACTTGCATGACCTATCGCGATCCACGGTCGTGGGTGTGGGCCGAAGCGCTGGAGCTGCTCCGAGGGGCGGAGAAGCTCCAGCGCCGGTTTTTCCAGATCGGCGCGGCCGAAGCGCCGGGCTGGGAGCCGCCCGTCGACCTCTACGAGACGGCCGACGGGCTCACGCTCTGCGTCGCGCTTCCCGGCGTCGCGGCGGAGGAGCTCGAGGTCTCCCTCGAAGCCGGGACCGTCGTCGTTCGCGGCGAGCGCGCGTTTCCCGCGGCGTATCAGCGCGCCATCATCTACCGGCTGGAAATTCCCTACGGCCGCTTCGAGCGCCGCATCGCGCTGCCCGCCGGCCGGTACCAGCTCATCGACCGGCGCCTGGAAAACGGCTGCGTGACGCTCGACTTGCGCAGACTGGGGTAACGGTATGGACCTGGAACTCGACAGCAGGAATCAGAATCCGGCGGGCGAAAAAGCGAACGCCGCGCCGCGGTCGGCGTCGGAAGGGGCATACGCGCTTCCCGACGACGCGCTCATCATCCTGCCGGTGCGCAAGATGGTGCTCTTCCCCGGCATGATCCTGCCGGTCGCGCTCGGGCGCGAGGGCTCGATCGCCGCCGCCCAAGCGGCCGCGAAAGCGAAGCGCCCGATCGGCATCCTGCTGCAGCGGAACGCGGAGACCGAGAAACCCGGGCCGGACGAGCTGTGCTTCGTCGGCACGGTCGCCACCGTCCTGCGCTACGTCACCACGCCCGACGGCACGCATCACGTCATCTCC
>DASPXL010000385.1:0-3427 GCA_035637375.1 Burkholderiales bacterium | reverse complement strand
CTCGCGACTCTGGCGTTGGTCGCGCCCTTTCTCGCAGCGGCCGTTCTCGCCGCCGTCATCGCCAACCTCGTTCAGACCGGCGCCGTCTTCAGCGCCTTCCCGCTCAAGCCGGATTTCCAGCGCCTGAACCCGGCCCTGGGTTTCAAGCGCTTGTTCTCGCTCAAGGTGCTGGTCGAGACGGGAAAGACGATCCTGAAGCTCGTTCTTTTCGCCGGCGTCGCCTACCTTGCGCTGAGCGCGGTGCTGCCGAAGCTGCTCGCGGCGATGGACATGGAGCCGAAAGTCTATTTCGGCGTGCTCATCAACCATGTCGCGTCGCTCATTTTCAAGCTCCTGCTCGTCTTTATCCTCATCGTGTTGATGGACCTCGCGTACAGCCGCTGGGATTACGCCAGGCAGATGATGATGAGCCGACGCGAACTCAAGGACGAAATCAAGCGCCGCGAAGGCGACCCGCACGTGCGCGCACGGATCCGCGAGCTGCAAAGAGAAGCGGCGAAGCGCGCGAAATCGCTCAAGCGCCTGCCCGAGGCGGACGTCCTCATCACCAATCCCCAGCACTTTGCGGTGGCCCTCGCCTACGACCGCACGCGCATGCGCGCCCCGACCGTCATCGCAAAAGGCGCCGGGGAGTTGGCGTTGGAGCTCAAGTCGCGCGCCGCGCGCGCCGGAATCCCCACGGTGGAGGACAAGCCGCTTGCTCGACGCCTCTTCATCGAAGCGGACATCGACAGGCCCATCAGCGAAGACCTCTTCGAACCCGTGGCGCGGGTGTACGCGGGAATCTACTCGTCGGCGCATCGGGCCCCGGCGCGCCTGGAGGTATCGGGATGATCAGCGCGCTGCGCAAGGTATTCGGCGGGCGAAGCGACCTGTTCCTGGTCGCAGGGCTGATTTTGATCCTGCTCGTTCTTTTCGCGCCGATCCCGGCGGGACTGCTGGATCTCCTGCTCGTCACGAACCTCTCGTTTGCGCTGTTGCTGCTGCTGCTCACGGTCTACATGGCGAAGCCGCTCGAGTTCTCGACCTTCCCATCGCTCTTGCTGATCGCCACCTTGTTCCGCCTCGGCCTCAACGTGTCGGCGACCCGGCTCATCTTGAGCGACGCCTACGCGGGAGACGTGATTGCGGCGATCGGCGCTCACGTGGTCGGGGGCAACTACGTGGTCGGGCTGGTCGTTTTCCTCATCCTGATCGTCGTGCAATACGTGGTCGTGACCAACGGCGCACAGCGGGTCGCCGAGGTCTCCGCGCGCTTCACGCTCGACAGCATGCCGGGCAAGCAAATGAGCATCGACGCCGATCTCAACATGGGTCTCATCGACCAGGAGCAGGCGCGCGAGCGCCGCCGCACCGTCGAACGCGAGGCGAACTTCTACGGGGCGATGGACGGGGCGAGCCGCTTCGTCAAGGGGGACGCGATCGCCGGGATCATCATCATCATCATCAACATCGTCGGCGGTCTCGCGATCGGGATCGCGCAGCGCGGGATGAGCTGGGGCGAGGCATTGCAGACCTTCACGCTCCTCACCGTCGGCGACGGCATCGTGACCCAGGTTCCCGCGTTGGTGATCGCCACGGGCACCGGCATCATCGTCACGCGCGCCGCGACCGACGCCCGCCTGGCCGACGAGGTCGCCAAGCAGGTGTTGTCCTACCCGCGAGCCGTGCTGCTGGTGATGCTCGCCCTGACGGCGCTCGCGTTCCTGCCGGGAATGCCCCTGTTGGCGATCCTGTGCCTCGCCGCGATCGCGGGCGGGATCTACCTGGTGGCGCGACGCCGTGAGAGCCTTGCCGCGGAGGAGGAAAAGACGAAAGCGGGCGCGGGCGAGGCTGACTCCGCTGACCTCTACGGTCTGCTCAGCGTGGAGCCGATCGAGCTTGTGGTCGGACAGAATCTGATTCCGCTGGTCGGCGCCGGCAGCTCCTTCACCGAGCGAATCGTCTCCTTCCGCAAGCAGTTCGCGCTCGACATGGGCGCCGTCTTCCCGCGCGTCAGAGTCAAGGACGAGAAGAAGCTCGGCCCCAACCGCTACGAAGTTCGGATCTTCGGCACGAAGGTCGCCGACGGCGACGTCGTTGCCGACCGCACGCTGGCGATCAATCCGGGCGGGGAGCGCGAACGGCTGGACGGCATCGCGACCAAAGACCCGACCTACGGGCTCCCCGCGTTCTGGATTCTCGATGAGCTGAAGGGCCGCGCTCGCGAAGCCGGATACACGGTCGTCGATCCGGTCACCGTTCTGATAACCCATTTCACCGAGGTGATCAAGCAGCAGGCGCCTAATTTGCTGACCCGCGGCGAAACCGACCGGCTGATCGCTCGGGTGCGCGAGCAACAGCCGAGCCTGGTGCAGGACCTCGTGCCCAAGGTGCTGACGCTCGGCGAAGTGCAGAAGGTGCTTCAGAGTCTGCTGCGCGAGAAAGTGCCGATCCGCAATATGGAGGCCATCCTCGAGGTGCTTTCCGACCACGGGGCTCGGGTGAAGGAGGCGGATCAATTGACGGAGCTCGTGCGGGAGCGTCTTGGCGCGACGATCTGCCAGACGCTTGCGAATCCTTCGGGCGAGCTCTACGTCCTGACTTTCGACCCCGTGGTCGAGCAGCAGATGACGGCCTCGATCCGGTCGGTGGACGATCGCTCGGCGCTCGCGATCGAGCCGAGGTTCGCCGAGCAACTCCTGCGCAAGCTCACTGCCGAAGCCGACCGCATGCTGTCGAGCGAGCTGATGCCGGTCATCCTGTGCGCACCCAATCTGCGCCGGCACGTGCGCCGGTTCACCGAGCGGCTGATGCCTCAGCTTTCCGTGCTTTCGCTCTCCGAGGTGCCGAACAACTTGAATCTCAAGGCCTTCGGGATGGTGAGCCTATGAGCGCCGCCCCTGCCAATGCTACCGTCGCGACCCCTGCCTATTCACGGCTTGCTCTGGTCGATCGCCCCGCGCCGGGGGGCGAGCTGAGTCTGGGGCAGATCATCAAGGGTCGAGTGCTCAGGCACTACGAGGGCGGTCGTTATCTCATGTCGCTCGAAGGCCGCGAGCGCGTCGTCGACAGCAGCGTTCCCCTGCAGACCGGCGAGATCATCCGCGGCCGCGTCGTGGCGATCGGAGACCGCGTCGAGCTGCAGCCTCTGGCCGAAGAAGGCGCCGCCGCGGGGACTGCCTCCGGCAGCGTCCAAGAAAACGCCGACGCCGGGGCGGCGTCACCGGCCGACGAGTTGACCGCCGCTTTCGCGGGCGCCGGCCTCAAGCTGGACGAGCCGGCGCGAGCCACGCTCGCTCGGGCCCTGCGAAGCGCGGGCGACCCGCAAGGCCTGATCCTGGCGGCGCTCGCGCTCGCGAAGCTCGGATTGCCGCAGGAGCCGGCGCTCCTCGAGGCGGTACGCAGTCTGCTGCGCAGGCAGCCGTCGACATCCGAGCCACAAGCG
>DASPXL010000384.1:0-3262 GCA_035637375.1 Burkholderiales bacterium | reverse complement strand
ACCCCGAGCAGGAACACCCAGGCGGAGAGGTGCTTGTCGATGATCCACTGCGCCATCGCCTGCGGGATGTTCTCGGAGGTTAGCAGGAACGAAAAGAGGATCGCGTTGGTGATGATGTAGAGCAGCATCGCGCTCATGTTCGCCGAATCGAGCAGCACTTTCGGCACGTCGGAGAGCTTGAGGTCGCGGTAGACGAATACGGCGACGACGAACGCGTAGACCGCGCTCACCGCCGCGGCCTCGGTCGGTGTGAACACGCCGCCGTAGATGCCGCCGATCACCACTACGATCAACAACAAGCCCCAGATCGCGTCCAAAAAAGAGGCCCCGATCTCCTTCAAGCTCGCGCGCGGCATGCGCGGGTAGCCGTGGCGTTTGGCGATCACCCAGGTGATGCCCATCAGGATCGCGGCGAGCAGGATGCCCGGCACGACGCCGGCAATAAAGAGCTTCCCGACGCTGGTGTTGGTGGACACGGAGTAGATCACCATCACGATCGAAGGCGGAATCAGGATGCCGAGCGCGCCGGCGGTGCCGATCGAGCCGACGCCGAACTTACGGGGATAGCCCTGCTTTTCCATCGCCGGAATCAGGATGGTGCCGATCGCCACCACGGTGGCGGGGCTCGAGCCGGACACCGCGGCGAACAGCGCGCAGGCGAACACGCCCGACATCGCAAGCCCGCCGTAAAAATGCCCGACCAGCGCGGTGGCGAAGCGGATCATGCGCCGCGCCACCCCGCCGTGGGTGAGAAAGGTTCCTGCGAGAATGAAAAACGGGATCGCCATGATCGCGAACTGGTCGAGCCCGGTAAACAGCCGCTGCGACACCAGCTCGGCGGGCAGGTCGGTCATGAGAAACAGGAACGTGAGGACGGTGAGGCCGAGCGCGATCGAGATCGGCATGCCGGTGAGCATGAGCGCGATCAGCAGGATGAAAATGATCCAGCCGTTCACGTCCGCGCCTCCGTTTGCAGTCCTTCGACACGCGCGTGGCCGTGCGAGGGCAGCTCGCCGGTGCGGCGGAAGCGCCACGCGACCTGCAGGAAGCGATAGCACATGAGCGAGGAGCCGAGCGGCACCGCAGAATAGACCACCCACATCGGCAGCTCGAGATCGGGGGAAACCTGCCCGGTGCCGACCATGCGCCACACGAACAGGCCGCCGAGAACGGCGATCGCGCCGGTGAAGAACGCTCCCGCGAGCAGATCGAAGGTGACCCAGAAGCGCCGCTTGGCGGGCGCGAGCAGCCGCACCAGGACGTCAACGCCGACGTGAATGCCGGTGCGCACGCCGTAGGCCGCGCCGAACTTCGCCATCCAGATGAAGAGGTAGATGCACAGCTCCTGCGCCCAGGTCAGGTTGATGTGCCGGGTGTAATTCCAGATCCACGCAATGTCGGCGGTGTAGCGATACAAAACCGAAATGAAAATGACGCCCGTCGCGAGCGCCATGAAGCTCGCGACGAGCCATTCCTCGAGATGATCGAGGACGCGGTTGAAGGTGCGCATGAGTACGCCGCGCGGCCCGCGTCAGCTGCCGCCGCGTCAGCCGGCTATTTTTTCGCCGAGGATTGCGCGACCGTTTTTTCGATGGCCTGCAGCGTCTCCTTGCCGACGACGCCCTCGTACTCCCGGTAGAGCGGCAGCATCGCCCTGCGCCATACCGCTTTCTCGGCTGCAGGCAGCACGTAGACCTGAGTGGTCTTGGCCGCTTTTATTTTCGCCAGCGCGTCGTCGTTTTCCTTCTTGGCGATGTCCCACACGTACTTGGTCGATTCCGCCATGGCTTCACCGAGGCTCTTGCGGATATCCGCCGGCAGGCCGTCCCAGAATTTCTTGTTGACGATCACCGCGTACATCACCACCCCGTGGTCCGACAGCGTCATGTGCTTCTGCACCTCGTGCATCTTTTGCGTGTACTTGTTCGAGGGTGTGTTCTCCTCGCCGTCGACGACGCCCTGCTGCAGGGCGGTGTAGACCTCGGAGAACGCCATCACCTGCGGGATCGCGCCGAAGGCCTTGATCTCGCCCTCGAGGATCTTGGAGGACTGGATGCGGATCTTCATGCCCTTGAAATCGTCGAGCTTCCTGAGCGGCCTGTTGGCGGTGAATTCCTTGAAGCCGTTGAACCAGTAGGCGAGACCGACGATGCCCTTCGGCTCGAGCAGCTTGAACAGCCCCTTGCCGACCGGGCCTTCGACGACGTGCTCGAGCGAGCTCTCGTCGGCGAACATGTAGGGCAGGTCGAATACCTCGAACTTGCGCACGCCCAGGGGCCCGAATTTCGAGACCGAGGGCGCGAGCATCTGTACCGCGCCCAACTGGAGCGCTTCGAGCTCCTCGCGGTCCTTGTAGAGCTGGCTATTGGGATAAACCTCGACCTTCACCCGGCCTTGGGTCTTCGCTTCGGCGAGCTCCTTGAAGCGGATCGCGCCCTTGCCCTTGGGCGTCTCATCGGTGACGACGTGGCTGAACTTGACGACAATAGACTGAGATGCGGGCTGCTGCGCCTGCGCGCCGGTGAAAAGCGCGAGCGCGATCGCTGCTCCAGCGAATTGCACGAGCTTCATGGTCTTCCCTCCTATTGGTGAGGACGATGTGATCGAGATGGTCGATCATCGGCTTGCACCTGCGGCGCGGACAGGGCGCTGAGTCCGCCCGTTTGGGTTTTTCCGGCGGTCTATTTCACCGCGCCGACCATGTAATCGACCGCCGCCTTGACCTCGGCCTCCGACAGCGTGAGGTCGCCGCCTTTGGGCGGCATCGCGCCCTTGCCTTTGAGCGCGTTCTCGAGCAGATGCTCCGTTCCGTGCATGAGGTGCGGCGCCCACGCCTTCTTGTCGCCGAACTTCGGCGCGTTCGCCACGCCGGTGCCGTGGCAGGCCATGCACACCGACTTGTATACCTCTTCACCGGTCTTGAGGACGCCGCGCCCGCGAGCGGCTTCGGCGACGGCGACATCGGCGACCGGCTTGATGCGCTTTGCGACTGCTTCGGGCGACATGGCGTCCTCGTCGTAGATCCTGCCGCTTGTCGCGAGTTTCGCGAGCAGGACGATGACGATGATCGGTACGACGAACGCGAGCACCACCGCGATGACGAGCTGTTTGGGGGTCTTGATCGGGGATTCGTGCGAGTGGTTTTCGTTCGCGCTCATTCCGGCGCCTTGGGCAGGCGTAGAAAGCGCGCATTATAGCCCCAAGCGCGAAGCGCGCGAGGCAGCTTGCCGGGGTATCCTCGAAGACCGATAATCGGGAGCAA
>DASPXL010000383.1:0-7372 GCA_035637375.1 Burkholderiales bacterium | reverse complement strand
GTCTCGGGGTAGCGCAGGATCGCCGCCGAGTTGGCGAGACTTCGCGGAAACTTCGCTCCCGCCGTCGCCGCGTCGAAGCGTTCGAGCTGCCACCCCACGCCGCGCTTCCCGTCGGCATCGGCAAAATGCGTCATGAGCGTGATCTCGCCCGCGCAGCGCTGCAGCCGCTCGAGCGCGCCGCCGAAGTCCTTTTCGGCAAAGCCCAACCGATTCATGCCCGTGTTCAGTTTCGCGTACACCGCAAGCTTCTTCGGCGGCCGCGTCTTTTCGAGCATGGCGACCTGCTCCATGTCGTGCACCACGACGGCAAGGCCGTGGGTGGCGATCGGCTCGAGTTCCTTAGGTGAATAAAACCCCTGCAGGAGGAGGATCGGGCGCCGCTCCCCCGAGCGGCGCAGCTCGAGCGCCGCCTCGAGCTCGATCAGCGCCAGTCCGTCTGCCGCGGCGAGCGCCTTCGCCGAGCGCGCAAGCCCGTGACCGTAGGCGTTCGCCTTGACCACCGCCCAGGCGCGCGAGCGCGGAGCGCGGCGTTTCGCCACGCCCAGGTTGTGGCGGAGCGCTCCGGAATCGATTCGGGCTCGGATCGGGCGCATGGCCCGCCATTCGACCATAAAACCGGGGGGTCGGGCCAGCGCGGCGCGAGGTGTTTCCGCAGGCGCAAATGACTCGTGGTATAAAACGGGCGGCCAAAAACGTTTACCGCTGCGACGCCCGACGACAAGCGACCGATGAAACGCGGCTTCTACACCATCATGGCGGCGCAATTCTTCAGCTCGCTCGCCGACAACGCGCTGCTGATCGCCGCGATCGCCCAGCTCCTGGAGCTCGACGGCCCGGCGTGGATGATACCGCTGCTGAAGTTCTTCTTTACCGTGTCCTACGTCGTGCTCGCCGCCTTCGTGGGAGCCTTCGCCGACGCGATCCCCAAGGGCCGCGTGATGTTCATCACCAACACCATCAAGATCGCCGGCTGCGCGCTGCTGTTCTTCACCGGCTACGTCGAATTCGTCGGCATCCCCGAATACGCGATGGTGCTCACCGCGTACGCGGTCGTCGGGTTCGGGGCGGCCGCGTATTCGCCGGCGAAGTACGGAATCCTCACCGAGCTGCTGCCCCCGGAAAAACTGGTGCTCGCCAACGGCTGGATCGAAGGCCTCACGGTGGCCTCGATCATCCTCGGCACGGTGCTCGGCGGGGCGCTCATCAGCCCGAGGATCGCCTCGATGCTGCTCGCGATCGACGTGCCGCGCATCGACACCGGCATCGAGACCCCGGCCGAGGCCGCGATCCTGGTCATCTCCGCCATCTACGTGATCGCCGCCGTATTCAACCTCTTCATCCCCGACACCGGCGCGCGCTACCCGCGCCAGCAGGCCAATCCCGTGCTGCTGGTGCGCGATTTCTACGTCTGCTTCGTCACGCTCTGGAAGGACAAGCTCGGGCAGATCTCCCTCTCGGTGACGACGCTGTTCTGGGGAGCGGGCGCGACCCTGCAGTTCCTCGTTCTCCAGTGGGCCGCGGCCCACCTCGGCCTGCCCCTCGACAAGGGCGCGGTGCTCCAGGGCGTCACCGCCGTCGGCGTTGCGCTCGGCGCCGTGCTCGCCGCGCGCTTCATCCCGTTGAGACGGTCGCTGGACGTGCTGCCGGCCGGGATCGTGATGGGCGTGTTGGTGGTCACCATGATCTTTGTCACCAGCATGCCGATCGTCTATGCCCTGCTGATCCTCGTCGGCACCATGTCAGGGTTCTTCGTGGTGCCGATGAACGCCCTGCTGCAGCACCGCGGCTACGTGCTTCTTTCCGCCGGCCATTCGATCGCGGTGCAGAACTTCAACGAGAACATCTCGATCCTGGTGATGCTCGCGGTCTATTCCGCGATGATCAAAGCGGATCTTTACATCAACGTCATCATCGTCGTTTTCGGGGCGTTCGTCGCTGCCTCGATGCTGGCGGTGATCTGGCGCCACCGGTATAACCAGAGCCGGGGCGATTCGCTGCACCTAATAGGAATGAAGACCAGCACCCAGCGCGGCCTTCCTTGATTTTCCCGGCCCGGCCCCCATATTTTTTCGGTCATGGGCGCGGCTCCCTCTTTTGTACCCGGCGACGACTCTCCGCGAGCGGCTTCTTCCGTGCGGGATGGAGACGACGGCGCCCTGCTCGACGCCTACTCCGCGGCGGTGGTTGCGGCATCCGAGCAGGTCGGGGCCGCCGTGGTTCACGTCGAGGTCGCTCAAGCCGTACGCTCCAACGGGGGCGAAGGGCAGCGCCGCGGCAGCGGCTCGGGATTCGCGTTCACGCCCGACGGATTCATCCTGACCAACAGCCACGTGGTGCACGGGGCGCGCACGATCCACGTGAGCTTCGCCGACGGCGCGAGCTGCGACGCCGACCTCGTCGGCGACGACCCGGACACCGACGTCGCCGTGATCCGCATCGGCGGGCACCAGCTCCCCACCGCGACGCTCGGCAGCTCGCGCAAGCTGCGCGTGGGCCAGCTCGCCATCGCGATCGGCAACCCTTACGGTTTTCAGCACACGGTGACCGCGGGGGTGGTGAGCGCGCTCGGCCGCAGCCTGCGCGCCCTGACCGGACGGCTGATCGACGACGTGATCCAGACGGATGCCGCGCTCAACCCCGGCAACTCGGGCGGGCCGCTCGTCAACTCGAAGGGCGAGGTGATCGGCGTGAACACCGCGATCATCCCGTTTGCGCAGGGCATCTGCTTCGCCACCGCGATCGACACGGCAAAATGGGTCGTCGAGCAGCTGCTGCAGTTCGGCCGCGTGCGCCGCGGCTACCTCGGCGTGGCGGGCGCAACGGTCGCGCTCTCGCGCCGCGCGGTGCGCTATCACGAGCTGGACGCCGAATCGGGCGTGCGCGTCGAATCGGTGGAACCGGGCGGCAGGGCGAGGCGGTCCGGGGTCGAGCCCGGCGACATCATCATCGGCTACGACGGGGAGCGCGTCGCGGGCATCGACGATCTGCAGCGGACCCTCACCGCCGAGCGGATCGGCAAGGCGACCACGGTGACGCTGCTGCGCCGCGCGCAGAAGCTCGAGCTGCCGATCCAGGCGGACGAGCTGCCGCCGAGGCAATGAGTTAACAGGTCGTTGAAAACGCTTCCCGCGTGAAAATCGAATTCCACGCAAGTCGAGTTTCAGAGGGAAGCGCTTTCAACGGCCTCCGATCTGGGGATCCAAGGGGGCATAGCCCCCTTTCAAGGACTGTCAGAGAACGACCGGCTTGTCGGGCAGCTCGTTCGGTTTCTCGCCTCCGCGAGCCGGGTAGTGCGCGGCGAGCAGGTCGCTGATCGCGCGCACACCGATCACGACCCCGCGCTCGAACTGGCCGCGCGCGAACTCCTGCTGCATCTCGCCGCAGATCGCCTCCCACGCCGCTCGTCCGACCCTGGAATGGACGCCCCGGTCGGCGACGATCTCGACGCTCCGGTCGGCGAGCAGCATATAGATCAGGACCCCCGAGTTGTGCTCGGTGTCCCAGACGCGCAGCCGCCCGAACCAGTCGACGGCGCGTTCGCGCGACTTGACGCCGCGCAGCAACTCGCTGAACGGCAGCGAGGCTTCGACGGCGAAGCGCATCTGCCCGGCGTGGCGCTGCTCTTCTTCACCGATCGTCTTTTCGATGGCGCGCATCGCCACGGGCGGAAACGCACGCCTCACCGACCAGTGGTCGGTGAACAAGTGCCGAAGGGTCCGCTTCCAGTTCATGGGATTCTCACCAGTTGCTGGATGCCCCGCCGCCACCAAAATCGCCGCCGCCGCCGCTGAACCCTCCGCCGCCGAAGCCGCCGCCGCCAAATCCGCCGCCGCCCGACCATCCGCCGGAAGACCAGCCACCGCTGCCCCAGCGTCCCGCCGTAAATCCGCTCGCACTGATGATCAGCGTCAGGATAAACGCGAAGATCCCCACGAACAGCGCCATGGCCAGACCGGCGACAAGCCACGCGCCGACGCCGACGATCCCGCCGGTCACTGCGGCGCCAAGCGGTCGCCCCAGCAGCCTGGGCAGCACACCACCGAGGAGGAAGAACGCCACGACGAGCAGGATGAACAGGTCGCCGTAGCCTTCGCCGCTCGATTGCGTGCGGCCCTGTGCCTTGGGCGCCGGCAGCGGCTCGCCGTCGATCACCTTCATCACGGCTTCGGTGCCGGCGACGATGCCTCCATAGAAATCGTTCGCCCTGAAATATGGCGCTATGACGTCGCTTCCGATCCGTTTTGCTATGGCGTCCGGAATCGCGCCTTCGAGACCGCGGCCCACTTCAATCCGAATGGAATTCTGAAACGCGTGATCGTTCTTGGCGATGATCAGGATTGCGCCATCGCCAATGCCCCGCCGGCCGATCTTCCACGCATCCGCTAGGCGAATGGAATACTGCTCTATCGTTTCGGGCCGAACCGAAGGAAGCATCAGCACCGCGATCTGGCTGCCCTTGCGCTGCTCGAACGCCGCTAGCCTTTCCTCGAGCGCCCGCTTTTGCGCGCCGCTGAGCGTCCCGGTCAAATCCGTGACGCGCGCCTTGAGCGGCGGCACCGCGACTTCGTCCGCGGCATAGGCGCCCGCCGCGCAGAGCACCCATGCCCCTGCGGCGATCGCCGCGAGCCAGCGTCGAAGCATCGGCGAGCTACTTCGCCGGCGCAGGCGCCGGCTGCTTGCTGAAATCGACCGCCGGCGGCTTCGAGATCGCCTTCTCGTCCTCGACGCTGAAGTTGGGCTTGACCCGGTAGCTGAACATCATCGCCGTCAGGTTGACCGGGAATTGGCGTATCAGCACGTTGTATTCCTGCACCGCCTTGATGTAGCGGTTGCGCGCGACCGCGATGCGGTTCTCCGTGCCCTCGAGCTGCGCCTGGAGGTCGCGAAAGTTCGCGTCCGACTTGAGCTGGGGATAGTTTTCCGCAACCACGAGCAGCCGCGAAAGAGCGCTCGACATGCTCGCTTGCGCTTGCTGGAAGCGCCGGAACGCGGCTTCGTCGTTGAGCAGCTCGGGCGTGGCCTGGATGCTGCCGACCCGCGAGCGCGCCTCCGTCACCTGGGCCAGCACCTGCTGCTCCTGGGCGGCGAATCCCTTCACCGTATTCACCAGGTTCGGCACGAGGTCGGCGCGGCGCTGGTATTGATTGAGCACTTCCGACCAGCCCGAGCTCACCTGCTCGTCGGCGCGTTGAATGTCGTTGTAACCGCAGCCTGAAAGCGCGGCGATCGCCAGAACTGCAATTCCCGCCCGGAGCTTGCGCATGAGTTCCTCCTGAGTAGACTTGCCGCCTAATTGGGGACGCGGCGCGCGATTACAAGGCCGCGCCGGTGCGCCGCGCGAAGCACAGGTCTTCCCAGGCCTCGGCCTTGCCCGCGGCAAGCTCAAGCATCCAATTTCGGCAAGCGCCAGTCTATCGGCGCTTTACCGTGAGCCTGAAGATAGTTGTTGATCCTTGAAAAATGCCTGCAGCCGAAAAATCCGCGATGCGCCGAGAGCGGCGAAGGATGCGGACCTTTCAGCACCAGGTGTTTCCCGGTGTCGATAAACGCGCCCTTTTTCTGCGCGTAGCTCCCCCAGAGCACGAACACCAGGCCCTCGCGCTCGCGGTTGAGCACTTCGATAACGGCGTCCGTGAACTTCTCCCAACCCTTGTCCTGATGGCTTCCAGCTCTCCCGGCTTCCACGGTGAGCGTTGCATTGAGCAGGAGGACGCCTTGCTCCGCCCAGTGAGTAAGATGGCCGTGATTCGGCGGCTCGATCCCCAGATCATCTTTCAGCTCGATGAAAATATT
The DNA here is from genome assembly GCA_035637375.1 of Burkholderiales bacterium. Classification (GTDB taxonomy): domain Bacteria; phylum Pseudomonadota; class Gammaproteobacteria; order Burkholderiales; family SG8-39; genus VBDM01. The sequence goes on along the minus strand of DASPXL010000383.1, from coordinate 1,579 downwards.
CTGCAGGCTGGGCGGAACATCCACTCCAGGCCGCACGGAAAAACAAAGGCCGTGCGCCTGATTCGGTCCATGGTAAGGATCCTGACCAAGGATGACCACCTTGACTTTGTCGAAAGGAGTGTGATCGAGCGCCGCAAAGTATTCCGAGCCGCGCGGGTAGATGACTTTCCTTGCCGAGATTTCCTTTTTCAGGAATTCGCGCAAGTCGCGCATATACGGCCGGGAAAACTCAGGGAGGAGTCGCGCCTTCCACGAAGGCTCTATCCGGATGCGGTCGCCGCTGTCACCCGTGGCCTCTGGTCCTGCAGCCGAGTGCGCGGGCTTCACCCTCGCCGAGGTCTCCGGAGGGCGCCCGGAAGGTTCCGTGGATTCCCGGATACGACCGCGCAGCTTCCAGACGGGGCCCAGCCCCATCTCCTCGAGATAGCGCTCGCGCCGCTCGCTCACAGGTTCAGAGCGAGGACCAGCGCGTCCTCGCGACCGCGCTGCGCCGGATAGTAGCCGCGCCGCACGCCGACCTGCCTGAAGCCGTATCCGGTGTAAAGGCGCTGGCCCGCCTCGTTCGAAGGGCGCACTTCGAGAAACAGGATTTTCGCGCCGTGCTCGCGCGCGACGCCGACCACGTTGTTGAGGAGGCTGCGCCCATGGCCGCGGCTCTGCGCGCGGGCGGCAACGCTCAGGTTCAGAAGATGCGCCTCGCCCGCCGCGAGCACGAGCACTGCGTAACCGATCAGACCTTCGACGTCGCGGTACACCCAGCAGCCGTAGCCGGCGCGAAGCGAGTCGCGGAAATTCCCGGGCGTCCAGGGAAAGGCGTAGATGGCCTCCTCGATCTCGAGCACCGCGCGAAGATCGGCCTCGGTCATCGGCTCGAATCTCGTTGCAGGTCGCAGCACCGCGCTCATTCGCGTTCACTCGTCTTGAGCGCGACCTTGTCGCGCAGATACACCGGCACCGCCGCGGCGGCGTCCATCGCTTCGCCCGCCGCGAAACGCGGCAGCGCGAGCCTGAGCACCGCCCGCGCGGTCGGACCCGTCCCGGAACGGACCGCCGAAACGCACCCTCCGAGCCGCGCCGCGAGGCGCTCGCGATACGCGGCGAAACCGTCTCCGCAGCCCGTCCAGCCCGCGCCGGGGGCCACCGGCACGGCCTCGGGCTTGTACAGGCCGGGAGCGGAAACTTCCTCCCATCGGGCGCCCGCCCTGCGGTACGCGGCATGATACACCTCGCCCATGTGCGCATCGAGGCAGGAAATGATCCGCTCGCCGGCGGCCTCCTCGGCGATTGCGAGCAGCGTGCCGACGCCGACCACGCCGATGCGGCGCGCGAGCGCGAGCCCCTGCGTGACCCCCGCTGCGATGCGCAGGCCGGTAAAAGAGCCCGGCCCCGCGCCGTAGGCGATGCCCTCGATCTGCGCGATCTCCAGGCCCGCTTCGGCGAGCACCGCGTCCACCATGCCGAGGATCATCTCCGCCTGGCGCTGCCCGGCCGGCTCGTGGCGGGAAAACAAGCTCTCGCCGCGGCTCGCCGCTACCGAGCAGAAATCGGTGGAGGTATCGATCGCGAGCAGGTTCATGAA
>DASPXL010000382.1:0-1767 GCA_035637375.1 Burkholderiales bacterium | reverse complement strand
TTCGCCTCCTGTCGGTGATGCGTTGTTTGATCCCGGCGCGCGGGGCGCCCAGCCTTACCTGGGTGCTCGGACATAGATGGTCCGGCGACAAGATGATCGATCGGGTGTGGTCCCCGCGGGTGGTTGCTTACGGCCGCTCGGTCTCTCAAGGCCGTCCAGGCTGGTGGGCGCTGGCGGCGGGGGGTTGGCGGGAGCCGGCCGCAGAGCATCTGCGTGACGACGGGCAGGCGCGCGCGGATACGGGCGTGGTTAGGCGGCAGCTGCGATCGCCTCCTCGTCCGTTGGCTGCTCGATCGGGGCGAGCGCCTCCTCGCCGAGCTCGCGCAGGATGTGGTAGGCGCGCCGGCAGAGCTTGCGCGCGACCGAGAGGCAGGCGCGGTTGTGGCCGAGCCGCTCGGCGACCTGGAGGTAGTAGCTGCGGTCGGGCGAGCTGGCGCGGGCGGCCGAGACGGCCGCTTCGTACAGCGCCCAGCGCAGCACTTCGGGCCCCTCGTGCGAGAGGTGGCCGGGCGCGCGCTTGTCGTCGGACTGGTAGACGGTGATGTCCAGGCCGGCGTGGCGGACGGCGTCGTCCGAGGAGGAGAAGCGGCGGCAATCGCCGAGCTCGGCCAGGATCGCGGTCGCGCTGACTGGCCCGACCCCGTACAGGCGCTCAATCAGCGCGCGACAGCCGGGCTGGCGGCGGGCATAGGCGCGCAGCTCGCGGTCGAGCGGCGCCAGTTCGCGGTCGAACGCGTCGAGCATGCGCAGCCCCAGCGCGACGAGCCCTCGTCCGGCGGGAGAAAGCTCCGCTCGCCGCAGCGCCTCCCGCCCGGCCTGCGTGCGTAGTCTCAGTCCGCCGGGCACCCCTTGGTGGAACAGTTGCGCGTGCATGCGTTGCTGCCAGGCGGTGCGTTGATCGATCAGCGTCTTGCGCAGGCGCACCAGCGTGCGCAGCTCGAGGATCTGCGCCGGCGGGATCCACGACTCGGGCAGCTCGCCGGCGAGGAGCAGCCGCAGCTGCAGATCACAATCAGCGCTGTCGGTCTTCGCGCGCCGCTTGCGCCCGCGGCGGGCCGCAGTCTCGGCAGGGTCGGCGAGACGTGCGCGGTGGCCGGCGCGCTCGATTTCCTCGACCACGAAGCGCCAGCCGGTCGTGCCTTCGACCGCAAACTCGGCCTGACTGTCGGCGAACTGCCGCAGCCAGGCACGCACCTCCGCCCGCGTCGCCGGCGCGATCCGACCGCGGCGCAGCTCACCCGTCTCCCGGTCAAGCGCCTTGTACGTGATCTGGCTTCGATGCACATCCAGCGCCACTACGATCCCCATCGAGACCTCCTCGAGCTCCGTCGATGAACACGACACCGCGTGACTAGCACGCTTGAGCCGAGGGGGTCTCACTACATGTCATCTCTCTACAGAAGGGCTCAAAGCTGTATCTCCAGAACGCGAGGGCGACGAATCCGTCTTCTCATCAGGATCCCGGCCACGGGCAGGGAGCGTTTATGGAATGTCATGAAGAAGGGCCTCCTCGCCGGAGACACTCTCCGGTGACCAATCCCATCGGGAAGGAGGCCCGTGATGAAGTATGTCGGACTCGATTGGGCGTATCGGGAGGCGCAGTGGTGCGCGCTTTCCGCGGGCGGTGAGCTCGCCGGCGAGGGCCGCATCGCTGCTGACCGGGACGGGCTCGCTCGGCTCGTGCTCGAACTGGGCGATGAGGTGAGGGCCTGCCTGGAGATGATGAGCGGCGCGCTCTGGGTGCGCGACCAGCTCGTCGCGTGCGGC
>DASPXL010000381.1:0-4638 GCA_035637375.1 Burkholderiales bacterium | reverse complement strand
TGAATTCGGTTTCGCGACGGCGCCGCTGGTGGTGAGCGGCTGCATCATGATGCGCAAGTGCCACTTGAACACCTGCCCGGTCGGCGTTGCGACCCAGGACCCGGTCCTGCGCAAGAAGTTCTCCGGGAAGCCCGAATACGTGGTGAATTACTTTTTCCTCGTCGCCGAGGAAGCGCGCGAGCTGATGGCGCGCCTGGGGATCAGGAAGTTCGACGAACTTATCGGCCGAGCGGATTTGCTCGATACGAAGAAGGGCATCGAGCACTGGAAAGCCAAGGGTCTCGACTTCTCGAAGATCTTCCAGATGCCCGACATGCCGGCGGAGGTCGCGCGCTGCAACAGCGAGCGCCAGAACCACGGACTGGAAAAGGCCCTGGACAACCGGCTGATCGAGCTTGCGCAAGGAGCGCTCGAGCGCGGCGAGAAAGTGGCGATCGACATGCCGATCCGCAACGGCAACCGCACGGTCGGCACCATGCTCTCGCACGAGATCGCGCGCCGCTACGGCCACGACGGACTGCCCGACGGCGCGATCCACATCCGGTTCGCCGGGTCCGCGGGACAAAGCTTCGGCGCTTTCCTCGCAAGGGGAGTGACGCTCGATTTGATCGGCGACACCAACGACTACTGCGGCAAGGGCCTCTCGGGCGGACGCATCATCGTTTCGCCCTCGCCGAAGTTCCGAGGCGAGCCCACTGAAAACATCATAACGGGCAACGTCGTTCTTTACGGCGCGATCGCCGGGGAAGCGTATTTCCGCGGCGTCGCCGGAGAGCGCTTCGCGGTGCGCAACTCCGGCGCCGCAGCCGTCGTCGAAGGCGTCGGCGATCACGGCTGCGAGTACATGACAGGCGGCACCGTGGCCGTTCTCGGCGTCACCGGGCGCAATTTCGCCGCCGGCATGTCGGGCGGCATCGCCTACGTGCTCGACATCGACGGTGAATTCGTCAAGCGCTGCAATACTGCGATGGTGGACCTGGAATCGGTGCTTTCGGAGTCCGAGCAGCAGGGCAAGCTCTCGCGCGAGCTCTGGCACCGGGGGCGGACCGACGAAGCGATCCTGAAAGAGATGATCGAGCGCCACGTCAAGCTCACGAACAGCCGCCGCGCACGGGAGATCCTCGAAAAATGGGCGGACTACCGCCCGCGCTTCGTCAAGATCTTCCCGAAGGAGTACCGGCGCGCCTTGGGCGAGCTCGCCGCGGCGCAACGCAAGGCGGCCGCGTAGATGGGGAAAGTCACGGGATTCCTCGAGTTCCAGCGGCTCGAGGAAGCGCACCAAGCGCCCGAGCAGCGGAAAAAGCACTATCGGGAGTTCATCCTCCGCCTCACCGAGGAGGAGGCGAAAGTCCAGGGCGCGCGCTGCATGGACTGCGGCACGCCGTTTTGCATGTCGGGCTGCCCGGTCAACAACATCATTCCGGACTTCAACGATCTCGTCTACAAAGAGGACTGGCAGCGCGCCATCGAGACGCTGCATTCCACCAACAATTTTCCCGAATTCACCGGCCGTATCTGTCCGGCTCCGTGCGAGGAAGCGTGCGTGCTGCGCATCAATGACGACCCGGTCGGCATCAAGGCGATCGAGCACGCGATCATCGACAAGGCGTTCGAGGAAGGCTGGGTCAGGCCGCAGCCCGCTGCGCAAAGGACCGGCAAGAAAGTCGCAGTGGTGGGTTCCGGTCCGGCGGGGCTCGCCTGCGCCCAGCAGCTCGTTCGCGCCGGCCACGACGTCGCCTTATTCGAGAAGAACGACCGCATCGGCGGCCTGCTGCGCTACGGCATCCCCGATTTCAAGATGGAAAAATGGCTGATCGACCGCCGGGTCGATCAAATGAAAGCGGAAGGCGTGACCTTCCGCCCCGGCGTCTTCGTAGGCAAGGGGCGCGCGGGGAAAGGCGTCACCGATTGGGCCGCCGAAACCATTGCACCGGAGAAGTTGATGGCGGAGTTCGACGCGGTGGTGCTCTCGGGCGGAGCCGAACAGCCGCGCGACCTGCCGGTACCCGGGCGCGATCTCGACGGCGTGCACTTCGCGATGGAGTTCCTGCCGCTGCAGAACAAGCGCGTCGCCGGTGACAAGGGCGTTCCGGATCTCTGGGCGACGGACAAGCACGTCGTGGTGATCGGCGGGGGCGACACGGGTTCGGACTGCGTCGGCACCTCCAACCGCCACGGTGCGAAATCGGTGACGCAGTTCGAGCTGTTGCCGCTCCCGCCCGATCCGGAGAGGAATCCGGTTTGGCCCTACTGGCCGACGAGATTGCGCACCTCGTCCTCGCACGAGGAGGGCGTGAGCCGCGACTGGTCGATCGCGACCAAGGAATTCCTGGGCGAGAACGGGAAGGTGAAAGCGCTCAGGACGGTCCGTCTGGAGTGGAAGGACGGCAAGACGAGCGAAGTCCCCGGTTCGGAATCCATCCTGCCCGCCGATCTGGTCCTGCTCGCGATGGGGTTCGTGGCACCCGTACAGTCGGTGCTCGAGGCATTCGGCGTAGAGAAGGATTCGCGCGGCAACGCAAAGGCCGAAACGGAGGGACGGGGCTGCTACTCGACTTCCGTTCCCAAGGTGTTTGCCGCCGGAGACATGCGTCGCGGGCAGTCGCTCGTCGTCTGGGCGATCCGGGAAGGCCGCCAGTGCGCCCGCGCGGTGGACGAATTCCTGATGGGGTTCTCTGAGTTGCCGCGCTAGCGCTTTTTGTGAATATCGTCATTCTCGCCGCCGGTCTGGGCAAGCGCATGCACTCGGGAACGCCCAAGGTGCTGCACTACCTGGCGGGTCGGCCGCTCGTGTCGCACGTCATCGACGCCGCAAAGCAGCTCTCGCCGGAGACCGTATGCATCGTCTACGGACACGGCGGCGAGGCGGTACGCGAGTCGGTCGGAGAAAACGGCGCGGTCTGGATCAGGCAGGACCCGCAGCTCGGCACGGGCCATGCGGTCATGCAGGCGGCGCCGCATCTCGACGAGCGCTGGCCGACCCTAGTGCTCTACGGCGACGTCCCGCTGATTCGCGCCGAAACGCTGCGCCGCCTGGCCGAAGCGGCCGGCAAGGGGCTGGGTCTGCTTACGACGACGCTTGATGACCCCACCGGGTACGGCCGCATCGTACGCAGCCGCGGCCGCATCGCACGCATCGTCGAGGAAAAAGACGCCAGCGCGCGCGAGCGCGCCCTGCACGAAATCAACACGGGTATCATCGTGGCCCCGACCAAGAAGCTGAAAGACTGGCTCGTCCGGCTGGAAAACAAGAACACCCAAAAGGAGTATTACCTGACCGATATCGTCGCGCTCGCGACGCGCGAAGGGGTCGCCGTGACGGCGGCGCAGCCCGATGCCTCGTGGGAAACGCTCGGCGTCAACAGCCGCGGCCAGCTCGCGGAGCTTGAACGCGTCTACCAGCGCAATGCGGTCCAGGCGCTTCTGGAGCAGGGCGTGAGCGTCGCCGACCCCGCGCGCTGTGATGTGCGCGGGAACCTCGGCTGCGGCCGTGACGTCACGATTGACATCAACTGCATCTTCGAGGGTGACGTGCGGCTCGGCGACCAGGTCGCAGTCGGCGCAAATTGCGTACTGAAGAACGTGAGGATCGCGGCCGGCACGCGCATCGAGCCGTTCTGCCACATCGAAGACGCCGACATCGGCGCGAACTGCCGCGTCGGCCCCTACGCCCGCATCCGGCCGGGCACGCGCCTCGCCTCCGACGTGCACCTCGGCAACTTCGTCGAGGTCAAGGCGAGCAGCGTCGGTGAGGGCTCCAAAGCCAATCACCTCGCCTACATCGGCGACACCGAGATCGGAAGAAACGTCAACGTCGGCGCCGGCACGATCACCTGCAACTACGACGGGGCGAACAAGCACCGCACGATCATCGAGGACGACGTCTCCATCGGCTCGGACACCCAGCTTGTCGCCCCGGTGCGGGTGGGCAAGGGCGCAACGCTCGGCGCCGGAACCACGCTCACCAAGGACGCCCCCCCCGGAGAGCTCACGCTCTCGCGGGTAAAGCAGACGACCGTTCCCGGGTGGACGCGGCCTAAAAAAAAGGAAGAGAGTTGAGCACATGTGCGGAATAGTCGGCGCGATCGCCAAGCGCAACGTCGTTCCGATCCTCATCGAGGGGCTGAAGCGGCTTGAGTACCGCGGCTACGATTCCGCCGGGGTCGCGGTGCTCGACGGCAAGGCGGCGGGCGGCTCGCACGCGAGGTTGCGGCGCGTGCGCTCGGCGGGCCGCGTCGCCGAGCTGGAAAAGCTCGCCGGGGCGCAAGGCTTCTCCGGAGACGTCGGCATCGCGCACACCCGCTGGGCGACGCACGGCGTGCCTTCGGAGAAGAACGCCCATCCGCACGTCTCGGGCGGGGTATCGGTCGTGCACAACGGCATCATCGAAAACCACGAGGAGCTCCGCGCGAAGCTGCGCGCGAAGGGCTATGTGTTCGTCTCGGACACCGACTCCGAGGTTATCGCGCATCTCGTTCATTCCCATCTAAAGGCGGAGAAAACGCTTTTCGACGCGGTGCGCGCAAGCGTCGCCGAGCTGGTCGGCGTCTACGCCATCGCGGTGATCGACGAATCCGATCCGGCGCGGCTCGTGGTCGCGCGCCACAGCGCGCCCCTGCTCCTCGGCTTGGGCGAAGG
>DASPXL010000380.1:0-3064 GCA_035637375.1 Burkholderiales bacterium | reverse complement strand
CAGGAAAGTGACCGCGGCGCACAAGGAGCCGGTCTACCGGCTCGCCTGCGGCATGTTCGCCGAGGAATGCCGCAAGCTCGCGGGCGAGTACCCGGACGTGGCCTTCGAGGAGATGATGATCGACTCGATCGCGATGAAGCTCGTGATGGACCCGCAACGCTTCGACGTGGTGGTGACCACCAACCAGTTCGGCGATATCCTCACCGACATCGGCGCGGGGCTGGTCGGCGGGCTCGGGCTCGCGCCGGGCCTGTGCGTGGGCGAGGCGCAGGCGATGGCGCAGGCGACCCACGGTTCGGCGCCCGACATCGCCGGGCGCGGGATCGCCGATCCCTATGCGATGATCATGTCCGGGCAGATGCTGCTCGCCTGGCTCGGCCGCAAGCGCGGCGAGCCGAAAGCGGCGGCGGCCGCGCAGCGCATCCAGGATGCGGCGAGCCGGGTCATCGCCGGAGGAAAACACCTGACGCGCGATCTCGGCGGCAGCGCGAGCACGCAGGAAATGGGCGACGCGATCGCCGCCGCGATTGCGCGCTGACCGAAAATCGACGACCCGCAGGGAGGAGCAGACCATGAGCAAACCGATGATGCGCATCGTGACCGCGGCCGCGCTGCTGGGCCTTGTCCCGGCGCCCGCCCCCGCGCAGACCTGGCCGGCCAAGCCGATCAAGCTGATCGTGCCGTTTCCCGCGGGCGGCGGCACCGACTTCATCGGGCGGCTCGCCGCCAAGCAGCTGGGCGAGCGCCTCGGCCAGACGGTCTTCGTCGACAACCGCGGCGGGGCGAACGGGGCGATCGGCGCGCAGGCGCTGATGCAGTCGCCGCCCGACGGCTACACCATCGCGGCGATCTCCGACGGGCCGACGGTGATCAACCCGGCGCTCTACCCGAAGCTCGCCTACCACCCGCTGCGCGATTTCGCGCCGGTCGCGATGATGATCAAGTTTCCCTCGATGCTGACGGCGCACCCGGCGGCCGGCATACGCACCGTCGCCGACCTGATCGCGCGGGCGAAGGCGAAGCCGGGGGCGCTCAATTACTCCTCGGGCGGAACCGGCAACTTCAGCCACCTGGGGCTCGAGCTCCTCGCGTTCCAGGCGGGCATCAAGCTCACGCACGTTCCCTACCGTGGCGTCGCGCCCGCCACGATGGCGCTGCTCGCCGGCGACGTGCAGCTCATGTACAACAACGTCGCGACCGCCCTCGAGCACGTGCGCTCGGGCAAGATGGTCGCAGTCGCGGTCGGCGAGGCCCAGCGCCTGCCGGCGCTGCCCGATATTCCCGCGATCGCGGAGACCGTCCCGGGGTTCGAGTTCGCCGCCTGGGTCGGCATCTTCGCGCCCGCCGGGACGCCGAAGGACATCGTCGCCCGGATGAGCCGGGAAACCGCGGCGTTTCTGAAGGACCCGGGGGTGACGAAGATTTTCGCGGAGCAGCAGATCGTCGCCTCCTACCGGGATCCCGAGGACTTCGCCCGTTACATCCGGCAGGAGCTGGACAAGTGGGCGGGCGTGATCAAGACCCTGGGCATCAAGGGAGAATAGGCGCGCATGTTCGATCTTCATCTCAGCGCCGAGCAGCTCGAGATCCGCGACACCGTCCGTGATTTCGTCGCGCAGGAAGTCAAGCCGGCTGCGCTCAAGCCGCAGCGGTTGGAGCCGTTCGAGAAGCCGCTGCTCACGGAGCTTCTCGACCAGGCCTCGCGCATGGGCCTGCGCACGCTCGCTCTGCCGGAGGAGCGCGGCGGCGCGGGCGCGGACAATCTCACCTGCTGCATCGTCACCGAAGAGCTGGCGGTGGGCGATCCGGACATCGCCGCGGTGCTCGCGCAGACGGCGATGCTCGGCCGCCTGCTCGAGCGGCTGATGACGCCGGCGCAACGCGATCGCTTCCTGCCGCAATTCGTGGGAGACGACCGCTTCCAGCTCGCTCTTGCCGAGCACGAGCCTGGACGCGAAACGGCGCTCGGCGTGCACTATCATCGTCAGGCGGCGATCGAGACCGGCTTCACGACGAGCGCCGCGCGCGCCGGCGACGCGTGGGTCATCGATGGCGCGAAGACTTGCGTCGCCAACGCGCCGCTCGCGAAGCTCTTCGCCGTCCAGGCGAGCACTGCCGGCGGCGTCAGCACCTTGCTCGTGCCGCGCGACTCGGCAGGCCTGTCGGTGCGCGCGCAGGAGGGACGCTGGTTTCACGGAACCTGCGGCGAGGTGGTCTTCGAAAACTGCCGCGTACCGGCGGAAAATCTCCTCGGCGCGGAGGGACGCAGCCCGCTCGCGGACGGCCCGGAAGCGAAGGGCCGCGGCGGCCCGCAGTTCCAGGCGCTCAATCTGGGCATCGGCCGCGCCGCGTACGAGGCCGCGCTCGACTACGCGCAGCTGCGCGTGCAGGGCGGCAGGCGCATCATCGAGCATCAGGCGATCGGCGCGAAGCTCGCCGGGATCGCGATCAGGCTCGAGGTCGCGCGCGCCGCGATCTGGCGCGCGGCATGGGCGTCGGACCATCCCGATGCGATCGCCGACCGCAGCCTTCCCGAGCTGCCGCTGCAGACGATCGCCCGGATCTTCACCGCGGAGGCCATGCTCGCGGCGGCGAAGGATGCCGCGGAGTGTTTCGGCGCGATGGGCGTGATGCGCGACCTGCCGCTGCAGAAATACGTCCACGACGCGCGCGTGTGCCTGCACTCGGGCGACGGCGGCGCCGACGCGCAGCTCAGGCTCGCCGAGGTCCTGGCCGGCTACCGGCGGCCGGCGAAAACGGGGGCCTGAGCCATGGACTTCTCGATCAACGACGAACAACGCGAATGGCAGATGAAGGCGCGCAAGTTCGCGCGCGAGGAGATCCGGCCGATTTCGCTCGAGCGCGACGCCATCGAAGATCCGCGCCAGACTTTCGACTGGGACATCATCAGGAAGGGATCGAAGCTCGGCTTCCGCACCATGGCCGTTCCCAGGGAGTGGGGCGGGCACGGCACCGATTTCGTGACGCAGGCGCTGGTCATGACCGAGCTCGCCCGCGCCGACAGCGCGATCTCGAAGACCTTCAGCCAGTGCTGGAAGTGGAG
>DASPXL010000379.1:0-3019 GCA_035637375.1 Burkholderiales bacterium | reverse complement strand
CTGAAGCCCTCGAGCTCCCGGTTGGCCGCTTCCACTTCCTCGGTGCGGCTGAGCAGCGCCGCGTTCAGCCTGAAGGCCTGCGCGACCTGGCGGCGGATGGCGAGATAGCCGAACGTGAACATCAGCGCGAAAAGGGCCGCGAGCACGATGCCCGAGGCGACGGCGAAGGTGCTGGCCAGTTCCTCCTCCCGCATCCGCCCGGCGAGCTGCAGCTCTTCCTCCCGCACCATTTCCCCGGTGACTGCGCGAATGCGGCCGGTCGTCGTCGGCGGAGGCGGCGGGTAAACCGATCTGAGAAACCTGCGCGCCGCGCCGGCGCCCTCGGTCTGCCGGATCACCACCAGGCGATCGAGCAGCGCCACCCGCTCGTCCAGCCGGTCGCGCAGCGCCTGCCAGCGCCGCCGCTGCGAGTCGTTGCCGGCGGTGAGGTCGCGCAGCCGCTGCACGCGGGATTCGAGCGATGAAAGGGCGTTGTCGCGATCGCGCAGATAGACCTCGTCGCCGGTGATGACGAAACCGCGCACCGCCGATTGCGCCGTCACCAGCGCGCCTTCGACGCCGTTCATCACCTGCAGCACCTCGTGGGCGTGCGCCACCAGGCGGCTCGAAGCGAGCGCGCGGCGCGCGGTTTCGAACACCGTGAGGGACAGCGTCGTCACAACGACCAGCGCGCTGGCGAAGGCCACGGCGAGCCTGCGCTGCAAGGCTTCGCTGCCGGGTCTCCTGCCGGCACGCGCGGCTTTCTCCGCCGGCATCGCTTCGATTTTCATCTAGGCCCCCTCGGGAGGAGGGTCGGTCGCGCTCTCTCACCTCCCGCTATGGCAGGCCCATCCTACTATCGTGTTCCCGATGAAGTAAGTCGGGCAAACCTTACAAGCTCGGCCGCGCCCAATGCAGGGGCTCGAGCTTGACGATGAACGTACCTTGGTTGCCGCCGACCCGGAAGGTGACCGGCGTGGTGGAGATGATCCTGTGTGGGAGTCCTTGCGCGGTTTCCCGCGCGAGGCCGCGGCCGTCGCAGCGGATCAGGCGGCAACGCTGCTTGGCGGGAAGCTCGAGAAATGTCTGCGCCGCTTGCCGGCCATCGGACAGCGCGAGAACGGCTTCGGCGCGCGCGTCATCGGGGTCGGACCGGATGCGGCGTCCGCCGCTTCGTCCGGCAGCCTCCGCCCCGACATCTCGCCGAGGCGCCCGAATACGTCGCGGCATGCGTCTTCGGCGACCAGCGTCTCGGCGGGCCGCGCGAAGTAATACCCTTGCAGCAGGTCGGCGTTCGCTTCGGTCGCGCAAAGCGCCTGGTCCTCGGTCTCGACGCCTTCCACGCAAACCAGCGCGCCGGCGTCGTGCAGCACCGAAACGATCCCGGCGAACATGCGGCGCGCGACCGGCTCGATGGTCACGCGGCGCGTCATCTCCCGGTCGATCTTGACGATGTGGGGCTTCAGGCGCCAGATTCGGTCGAAGTTGGAACGCCCCGAGCCGAAGTCGTCGATGACGATGAGGCAGCCGAGCTCGCGGTAGTAGTCGACCGCGGAGGCGAGACGCTCTTCGCGCTCCAGCGGCAGCTCGGTCAGCTCCACCGCCACGCGATCCGCGGGAAAGCCGTACGACTCCAGCATCTTCGCGAAGTACGGTTCGAAGCGGCCTTCGACCGCGACGTACGGGTCGAGGTTGAGAAAGAGGCGGCTGCGCGCGTCGCCCAATTCGATGAATTTCTCGACTTGCAGGCGGTTGCATTGGCGATCGAACTTGGTGCGCGCCTCGCCCTCGGGTACGCTTTCGATGAGCCGCTCGGGCGCGATGCTCAGTCCGTCCACGCTCGTCGCCCGGATCAGCGCCTCGTAGGCGACGGGCCGTTGCTGCTCCGCGCTGAAGATCGCCTGAAAGTGGCTCGAAAGGTAAAATCCGGCGGATGTTCCGACGCTCTGGGGCGTGCAGTACGGGCCCAGGCGCCACGGCGCGAAATCCAGCAGCTTCACGGTCGTTTCCCCAGCTACGCTACTAATGCTTGAGCTGGAGCAATCGCCGTGCCAAGCCCTTCTCGCCGGCGCGGAGCCGCGTTCCGTGACATATTCCCGGCGCGGGCGGGTGGATTGCGCCGATCGGGCCCGAATGCCCGGCTGCACGCACCCGCTTTCGGCGACAGAGCTGGCGCCGGTTCGACACCTCGCGCCGTTGCTCAGTCCGGCACGATGGCGTTGCGGCGGATGACCGCGGCCCAGGCGGCTCTCTCTTTCCTGAGGTGCGCCGCGAACAGCTCCGGCGTGTCGAACACCGGAATCAAGGCCTGCTGTTCGAGCTTTTCCGCGAGCGCCGGGGATTTCATCGCACTCAGGACCTCGGCGCTCATGCGCCGCACGATCGCGTCCGGCGTGCCCGCGGGCGCGACCACGCTGAACGAGCTGTAGATCTCGAGGCCCGGAAACCCGGCTTCGGCGAGCGTCGGCACGTCGGGAAGGAGGCCCGTGCGTGCGATGATCGCGAGCGGTATCAGCTTGCCCGCCCTGATGTGCGGGATCGCGATCGCCGCGTCGGGGAAAGCGAAATTCACCTGGCCGCCGAGAAGCGCCGGCAGCGCCGGGCCCATGCCCTTGAAGGGCACGTGCAGGAACCTCGCGCCGGAAGCTTCCTCGAGCATGCGGATGCCGAGAAAAGTGGGGCTCCCCGTTCCGGCGGAGCCGAAGGAGAGTTTTTCCGGCTCACGCCTGCCGATCGCGACCAGCTCGGCGAGCGTCCTCGCGGGCACCGAAGGGTGAACGCAGATCACGAGGGGCGCGACGACGCCGCGCGCGACCGGCACGAAGTCGCGCTCGGCGTCGTACGGCAGGTTCTTGTACAGGCTCGGATTGACCGCGATCGCCGGATTCGCGGTGACGAGGAACGTGTAGCCGTCGGGCGCGGACTTCGCCGCCGCCTCGGCGCCGATGTTGCCGCTCGCGCCCGGGCGGTTGTCGACGATGAATTGCTGCTTGAGCGACTCGGAGAGCGCCTGCGCGAGCTGGCGCGCATAGAGATCCGT
>DASPXL010000378.1:0-3652 GCA_035637375.1 Burkholderiales bacterium | reverse complement strand
CATCGCCGCCGATTCCTCCAGCTCTTTGTGGATCTGCAGCATCGAGGTGGTGTTGTAGCGCAGCCCGTAGGGCATGAAACGGGTGATGTAGGCGATGAACATGATCCAGATCGTGCCGTAGATGCCGACATCGACGTTGAGATAAAAAATCATGATCGAAAGGCCGAGCACCAGGCCCGGAAACACCATCGGCAACGATGCGACGTTGTCCAGGAGCCAGCGTCCCGGGAGCTTGGTCTTGACCACGATCCAGCAGATGACCGAAGTCACGAGCATGATCACCGTCGCGCTCCCGAAGGAGAGGATCAAGGTGTTCCACACCGAGCGCGTCAGGTTCGGATAGGTGAAGATGAAACGGTACGGGTCGAGAGTGAGGTTCTGCAGCGCCTGCCAGGAAGGCACCGAATAGAATTTCTGGAACGAGGACCACAGCAGCACCGCGAAGGGCAGCACCACGATCAGCAGGAAATACACGATGAAGATCGCGGCGGCGAACCAGCGCCAGGGACCGAGATCGATCTGCCGCGGCCTGAAACCCTTGCCGGTCATGGTCGCGTACTTGCTGCCGCGGCTCGACAAGCGCGACACGAAATACACGCCGACGGTCGTGATCACGAGCAAGGTCATCCCGTACGCGGAGGCGAGCCCGATCTGGCTGGGATAGCGGTGCACGGCCTGGTAGATCGCGGAGGTGAACACATGGATCCCGACCGGCAGCCCGAGGAGCGCCGGCACCTCGAAGGACTCGATCGCGCGCACGAAGAGCATCAGCAGCGTCGCGAGAATCGCCGGCCAGGTGAGCTTGAGAGTCACCCGCCAGGCGACCTGAAAGATATTGGCCCCGCTCATGGTCGCGGACTCCTCGAGCGCAGGGTCCATCGCGCGGAAAGCGGCGGTCATGAGGAGGAACGCCATCGGCGAATAGTGAAGGCCGTCGACCCAGATCATTCCCGGCAGGGAATAGACGTTGAACAAGGGCCGCTCGACCCCGACCCAGTTTTGCAGCGCAAGATTGATGATGCCGATCTTGGGGCTGCCGAGCAGGATCCACGCGACCGTAAACAGGATCCCGGGGATGATAAGCGGGATGATCGACAACGCGAAGAACAGCGCTTTGAACGGCGTGTTGGTGCGCTCGTTCATCCACGCGAGCGCGGTCCCCACGACGAAGGCGAACAGCGACGCGCCGAAGGCGAACTTGAGCGAGTTCCAGAAGAGCCGCAGCGTCTCGTTCGAGCCGTAGGCCGAGGTATAGTTGCCCAGCGTGAACTCGGCCGCTTTCGCCGCGGTCTGCGGCGTGAAAAAGCTCTGCCAGAGCAGAAACGCGAGCGGGATCACCGCGATATAGACCGTGAGGGCCACGCACAGCCCGATCACGACCCACTTCCAGTCGAACGAGCGCCGCAGCGTGAACGGGGCTGCGGCCGTCATCGCGGGATTACCCGCCGCCTGCATCGATTTCCTCCTCGTGGCGCGCCGCCGACCGGACGCCCTCCCTCGCGCCGGCGGCTGCTGCCGCGCGTTCCTTTATGTAGAACTTCGGTCCTGCACGGCAGTTGCGGCGCAATCTATCAACCGCGCCCCGTCGTGTCAACGAAGAACCGCGGGCTTTCAGCGAATATCGAGCTCGATATCGCGCAGAACGGGGTCGTCGGCGCGAGCGACCTCGTTTTCCACGAGCGCGCCGCACTCGGGGCAGAAGAACTGCCGGAACACCGGCCGGTCGTCGATGTAGCGCCGGTAGTCGCCGATGTTGGGATTCGCTGCGCTCACGTCCGATTCGCGCCGCACGCAATGGTCCTTGTAGTTGTCGCGCACCGGGCCGAGGTCGGCGGCGCACTTCGCACAGCACAAGTGCAGGCCGCCGTTCTCCCGGCGCAGCTCGAGATTGTCGGTAACCTTCGACACGGGCTTGCCGGACAGGCGCTGCACTTCGCCGCCCCTCCTCCGGTTCGCGTCGCGGCGCTCGGCCCGAAGCTTCTTCGTAGCCGCGGCGTCGAGCCGCCCGTCCATCCCGATCACCACGCCGTAGATGTCGCGCGCCGACTCGATCGACACCGAGCGCTGCTCGACCACGTCCTCGCGCACCCGCTCCGGATCGCGCTCGAGCGGATCGCCGAAGCCGCCCGCCGCAGACCAGATGACGGCATAGACGTCTTCGGGCTTTTGCAGGAAATTCTCCTGGCGAAGCGCGAGCGTCACTTCCTCGCCTTTGACCTCCGCGATGTCGGTCGGAATCCGCCGGTTTTTCAGCCGGTCGGCGATGTCGGTCGCGCGCTTGAACTTGTACACGTTAACCGAGCCGGGGTAACCCGCCATCATGCCGGGCGAGGTCGGGATGGCGTTTCCCGAGGAGAGCGTGTCCTGGGTGATCGCCTCGGTGCGGTGAGGAATGAAGCAGGACTCCGCCGACAGCCCGCCGCGGTATTTGCCCGCGCCGCCCGAATCGATCACTTCCTTTCTATAGAGGAAAAGGAGAGGAAAAGTCTGCTCGGTGTGCTCGACGTTGGGCAGCTTGCAGATCGGCGTCCTCGACTGTCCGCCGGTCGAGATGCCGTCGCCGGTGGCGAACGCGCCGATCGCTCCGCCGATCGGGTCGACGAGAATGTAGCCGTAGCGCTCGCCCCACTGGTCGGTGCCGCGGAAGACGGTCGCCGGCCACTGGCTGGTGCCGCCGATGCACATGATGTCTTTGCGCATCTCGGGATCCGCGTGGATCATCTTCGATAGCACGTTGTACGCGGGGTAGAGCGAGATCTCCATGGCCTGGATCGGCGCGGTCGAGACCGAGGCCGGGAAATTGGCGCAGTTGAAAGTCCCCGGACTCGGATCGAACTCGACGTGACGCAGCGCCCCGCCGATCGAGAAATACTGGTCCCAGCAGAGAAGCTGATTCAGCGCCACCATGATCGCTCCGCGCCAGCCCGAGTACGTGGCGTTCATCGCCCCGTCCTGGGGCGCGGTGCCGTCGTTCTCGAAAGTGAGCTTGTCGCCCTTCTTCCTCAGCGCCAGCATCACCTGGTGCGTGCGCCGGTCGCCCGGCCGGCAGCATTCCACGTAGCTGCGCTCGCGCCAGACGCCGTCCGGCAGCCGCTTGAGCTTGGCGAGGAACGCCCGCTCGCCGTTGTCGAGGATTTTGCGCATCACGCCCTTCACCACCTCAGGGCCGTAGCGTTTGATGAGCGCGAGCACGCGGTCACGCGCCGTGATGTTGCCCGCGAGCTGCGCCCGGAAGTCGAGCGCCACCGCCTCGGGCTTGCGCGAGGAGCGCAGGTACAGCTCCTCGATGTCGCGGCGGATCTCGTTCGCTTCGACGATTTTCACCGGCGGGATGCAGATGCCTTCTTCGAAGGCGTTCTCCGCCGAGCCGCAGAAGGAAGACGGCGTGATGCCGCCGAGGTCGTACTGGTGCAGGCAGTTGGTCACCCAGCAGAACAGCTCGCCCTTCCAGAACACCGGGCAGATCAGCATCACGTCCTGCTGGTGCGCGGCGCCCACCCAGGGGTCGTTGGCGAGGAACATATCGCCGTCGCGTATGCCCGGGTTGTCGCTGCGGTACTCGAGGGTCCATTTCACCTGCGTGTCGGTGACGCCGGACATGTACTGCATATACGGCCCGAAGTAGACGAACTCGCCGTCCTCGGTGAGGATG
>DASPXL010000377.1:0-3037 GCA_035637375.1 Burkholderiales bacterium | reverse complement strand
GGGATCGGCGCGCCCGAAGCGGTTGGCCGCCGTCGCCACCAGGTTCTCGCGCACCGTCAGGTTGGGAAACACCTGCCTGCCCTCGGGCACGAGGCCCAGCCCCGCCTGCGCCACGCGATACGAGGGCAACCCGTGCAGCGGCTTGCCTTCGAACGCAATCGTGCCTCCCCGGATGGGCACCATGCCCATGATCGAGCGCACCGTGGTGGTCTTTCCCATGCCGTTTCGCCCGAGCAAGGTCGCCACTTCGCCCGCGCGAACGCCGAACGAGACGCCGAAGAGGACCTGGCTCTGCCCGTATGCGGTCGCGAGCGCATCGACCTCGAGCATCAAGCCGCGATCTCCTCGCCCAGGTAGGCGCGCCGCACTTCCGCGTTGGCACGGACCTCCTGCGGCGTCCCGGTGGCGATAACGCGGCCGTAGACCAGCACCGATACGCGGTCGGCAAGCGAAAACACGGCGTCCATATCGTGCTCGACCAGGATGAGGGTCTTGCCTCCCTTGAGAGTGGAGAGGAAAGCGATCATGCGCTGCGTCTCCTCTGCGCCCATGCCGGCGACCGGCTCATCGAGCAGCATCAGCCGCGGGCGCGTCGCGAGCGCCATCGCGATCTCGAGCGCTCGCTGCTCGCCGTGCGCGAGGCTCCCCGCCGGCAACCCGGCGCGCGCGCCCAAGCCCACCTCCTCGAGCACCCGCCGCGCGGGCTCCTGCAGCGCACGCTCGGCGCGCGCAGCGCTCCAGAAGCGAAAGCTCGAGCCGGCGTGCGCCTGCACCGCGAGCATCACGTTCTCGAGCGCGGTGAAATCGGCGTAGATGCTGGTGATCTGGAACGAGCGCGCGAAACCCCGGTGCGAGCGCGCCGGCGCCGAGAGCGCGGTGATGTCCTCGCCCGCGAAACGCACGCGGCCCCGGTCCGGAACGAGGTCGCCCGCAAGCTGGCCGATCAGCGTCGTCTTGCCCGCGCCGTTCGGCCCGATGATCGCGTGCGTCTCGCCTTCCAGCACTTCGAGGTCGACGCTGTCGCTCGCGAGCAGCGCGCCGAAGCTCTTGGTGAGGCCGCGGACTTCGAGCAGGACCTTATTCATTCTTGCCGAAGAGCAGTCCCGCGAGGCCGCGCTTGAAGAAGAGCACCGAGAGCACCAGCAACGGACCCAGGATCAGCTGCCAGTGCTCGGTCCAGCCCGAGAGCGCGTCTTCGACCAAGAGCAGCGCGAACGCGCCCAGCACCGGTCCGGCGATGCTAGCGATGCCCCCGAGGATCACCATGAACATGAGCTCGCCCGAGCGCGTCCAGTTCATGAACTCGGGCGTCAAGTACGCGGTGTGGTTGACGAGCAGCGCGCCCGAGAGCCCGCACATCGCGCCCGCGATCACGAACGCCGCGAGCCGGTACGGGTACGGCGAGAAGCCGATCGAGCGCGTGCGCGCCTCGTTCGACCTCGCGGCGCGGATCACCATGCCGAATCGCGAATTGACCAGACGGTGGCCGAGGAAGAGGAACAGCACCAGGATCGCGAGCACCAGGTAGTAGAAGGCAATGGTGTTGTTGAGATCGATAAGCGCAAATTGGCTCTTGACTTGGAGGCGCATGCCGTCGTCGCCGCCGAACTCCTCGATCGAGATGCCTAGGTAATACAGCATCTGGGTGAACGCGAGCGTGATCATGATGAAGTAGACGCCGCTCGTGCGGATCGAAACCGCCCCGATCGCGAGCGCCGCGAGCGCCGACGCGCCGATCGCAAGCGCCCATTGCAGAAAGCCGTTGTCGATCCCGTAGTGCGCGAGCACGCCCACGGCGTAGGCGCCTATTCCGAGGTAAGCGGCGTGCCCGAACGAGATCATGCCGCCGTAGCCGAGAATCAGATTGAGGCTCAGCGCCGCGATGGCGAAGATCATGATGCGGCGGACCAGATCGAGGTAGAAAGGCTGGTCGAGCAGCCCGGCGAGCGGCGGCACCGCCGCGAGAAGAGCGAGGCCGGACGCCAGCACGATCGCGCGGGTGCGGGAGTTCATGTGCGCGCGGGAAACAGCCCTTGCGGCCGCAAGGCGAGCACGATCGCCATCAGCAGGTAGATCAGCATCGAGGCGAGCGCCGGGCCCGCCGTGTCGGCGGCGGTGGGCGAGAGCACGGTCGCGAGCATCGGCCGGACGAACGCCCGGCCGAGCGTATCCGCCATGCCGACGATGAGGGCGCCGGCGAGCGCGCCGCGGATCGAGCCGATGCCGCCAATTACGATAACCACAAACACCTCGATCAAAATCAACTCTCCCATTCCCGGCTGCACCACGTGGATCGGGCCGGCCATGAGGCCCGCGAGCCCGGCGAGGGCGGCGCCTGCGCCGAACACGAGTGTGTACAGCAGACGGATGTTGACTCCGAGCGCCGCCACCATGGCGCGGTTTGAAGCCCCAGCGCGGATCAGCATCCCGAGGCGCGTGCGCGCGACCACGAACCAGAGCAGCCCCGCAACTGCCAGCCCCACGGCGATAATCGCCAGGCGATAGAGCGGGTAGCGCAGCCCGGCGAAAAGCTCCACGTGCCCCGACAAATAGGCGGGAATGGTGGTGTAGATCGCGGCCCGGCCCCAGAGGATCGCCATCAGCTCGTTGAAGAACAGGATCAGGCCGAAAGTGGCGAGCACCTGGTCGAGGTGGCCGCGCTCATAGAGCGTGCGCAGAATCACGAGCTCGACGACGATCCCCACCACCAGAGTTCCAGCGAGGCCGAGGACCACGCCGAGCAGATACGATCCGGTCGCCTGATAGAAATACGTGGTGAGGTAAGCCCCCACCATGTAAAGCGAGCCGTGCGCGAGGTTCACCAGGTTCATGATGCCGAAGACGAGCGTGAGCCCCGCCGCCATCAGGAACAGCATCACCCCGAGCTGCAGCCCGTTGAGGGTCTGCTCGAGGACGAGGACGATATCCATGCGAGAAACAACAGGGGCGCGGTCAGACCGCGCCCCTGTATCGTTGCAGAAGGGCCGCTGCGGCTACTACTTCATTCCACATTCCTTGCTGTAGGAGTCCCTGTGGT
>DASPXL010000376.1:0-2384 GCA_035637375.1 Burkholderiales bacterium | reverse complement strand
CGTCGTGCACTGAACCGGGCAACGAAGTCGGCGGCGAGTTGCTTCGACTCTTACGCCTTCGCGGTCGCCGAAGCTGGCGTAACATGGCCGTCATGGACTCCAAGCCGAAGATCGCCTTCACCCCGAACGGCCCCTACTACTTGATGCACGACATGCAGGCCGCGCCGGTGCCGAACCTGCGCCGCGCTTCGGGCGAGGCCTGCGCGACGGTGCGCGGGGTCGCGCTGTGCCGCTGCGGCGCCTCGAAGAACAAGCCCTTCTGCGACGGGACGCACAGCGCGATCGGTTTCAGCGGCCGCAATACCGCGGACCCGGGCAAGGACAAGCGCGAGAGTTACGCCGGAAAGCGCATCACCATTCTCGACAACCGCGCGATCTGCGCGCACGCCGGGTTCTGCACCGACGAGCTGAAGTCGGTGTTCCGCATGCGCGAAGAGCCGTGGATAGACCCGGACGGCGCCGGGGTGAAGGAGATCATCGCCACGATCAGGAAGTGCCCGTCCGGCGCGCTCAGCTACGCGATCGACGGCGTCGAGGCCGAGGCGCCGGAGCGCCCGCCCATGATCACCGTGACCGACAACGGGCCGTACGCGGTCACCGGCGGCATCGAGCTTATGGGAGTGAAGCTCGGCGAAGGCGCCTCGCGCGAGCACTACACGCTGTGCCGTTGCGGCGCATCCAAGAACAAGCCGTTCTGCGACGGCTCGCACTGGGACGCGGGGTTTCGCGATCCGACCTGAGCCTGCCTTCGCCGGGATATTCTCCGGGCATGGAGACGACCGAACAGGAATCCGGGGACGAGAAAGAGCAGCTGCTGCGCGAGGACCGGCGCCTCCTCGGCCGCCTCCTCGGCGACGTGATCGGCGAGCAGGTCGGCGCGGCCACGCTCGAGCGCATCGAGACGATCCGACAGACCGCCGTGCGCTTCAGGCGCAGCTTGTCCGACCCGGCGCTCGCCGGAGAAGCGGCGGCGGTGAAGGCGGAGCTCGAGTCGCAGCTCGATGCGCTGCCGATCGAGGAGACGCTGCACGTGGTGCGGGCGTTCAGCTATTTCTCGCACCTGCTCAATATCGCCGAGGACGCGCACCAGAACCGCAGGCGCCGCGCGCACGCGCAAGGCCGCTCGCCGCGGCGGCCGGGGAGCTTCGCGTATGCGCTGGAGCGCGCGGCGAAGGCGTCGGGCGCGTCGCTGCTCGAGTGGTTCGCGCGCGCCCGCGTGAGCCCGGTGCTCACCGCGCATCCCACCGAGGTGCAGCGCCAGAGCATCCTCGAGTGCGAGCGCGAGATCGCGCGCCTGATCGCGCTGCCCGACTCGCCCGGACGCGAGCGCGCCCTGCACGCGCAGGTGCTGAGGCTGTGGCTGACGGCGATGCTGCGCCTCTCGAAGCTCACCGTCGCGGACGAGATCGCCAACGCGCTCGCGTATTTCCGCCTCACTTTCATTCCGGGGATCCCGCGCCTGTACGCGGACCTGGAAGAAGCCCTGCGCGCGCGCCTCGCGCTCGAGCGCGCGCCCTGGCTGCCGCCTTTTCTCGCCGTGGGCACCTGGGTCGGCGGCGACCGCGACGGCAATCCGAACGTCGGCCCGGAGACGCTCGAACTCGCGGCCTCCGAGCAGGCGCGGCTTATCCTCGCTCACTACCTCGAAGAAGCGAACCTGCTCGGCCGCGAGCTCGGGCTGTCGGCGCGGCTGAAGCCCGCGCCGCGCGAGGTGCTGGAGCAGGCGGAGCGCTCGGGCGACGAGTCGGCGCACCGGCGCGACGAGCCGTACCGGCGCGTCGTGTCGGGCATCTACAGCCGGCTCGCGGCCACCGCGAAGGCGCTCGTCGGCCTGGAAGCAACGCCCGCGCCGACCGCCGCGCGTCCGCCTTATGAGACCGCGGCCGGGCTCGCCGCCGACCTCGACCTGATCGCGCGCGCTCTGGAAGAGCAGGGCGCGGGACTGCTCGCCGAGGGGCGCCTGCGCGCGCTGCGCAGGAAGGTGAGCGTCTTCGGCTTTCACCTCGCGCCCATCGACCTGCGCCAGAGCTCCGACGAGCATTCGGCGGCGGTCGCCGAGCTTCTCGCGCGCGCCGGCGTCGAGCCCGCCTACGAAAGCTTGAGCGAAGCGGGGCGCACGGCGCTGCTTGCGCGCGAGCTCGCGCTTGCGCGCCCGCTGCGCTCGCCGCGGCTCGCGTACTCGCCGCAGGTCGAGCGCGAGCTCGGCGTCGCCGCGGCCGCGGCCCGGGCGCAGAAACGCCTGGGCAAGGCGGCGGTGTCGAAGTACGTGATCTCGCACTGCGAGTCGCTGTCCGATCTTCTCGAAGTCGGCGTGCTGCTGCGCGAGGCGGGGCTCGCGCGTCCCGACGGCCTGGACCTGGACGTGATTCCGCTCTTCGAATCGA
>DASPXL010000375.1:0-5369 GCA_035637375.1 Burkholderiales bacterium | reverse complement strand
AAAGGCGGCGCACACTCTGGTGATCCAGGGCGCCGGCCGCAAGTGATACCGGAAATCGGCCAGCTCGCGCTCGCGCTCGCGCTCACCCTTGCGATCGCTCAAGGCTTGCTCGGGCTCGCCGGCGCCGCGCGCGGCGACGGCGTGTGGATGCGCGCCGCGCGGCCCGCGGCCCGCGGGCAGTTTGTGTTCGTGGCCATCGCCTTCGGCTGTCTTACCTATGCTTTCGTCGCAAACGATTTCACCGTGGGCTACGTCGCGTCCAATTCCAATTCGGCGCTGCCGCTCCACTACCGCGTTTCCGGGGTGTGGGGCGGGCACGAGGGCTCGATCCTCCTGTGGATCATGATGCTGTGCGTCTGGACAGTGGGGGTGACGCTCTTCAGCCGCCAGCTTCCCGACGACATGGTGGCGCGGGTGCTCGGGGTGATGGGCCTGGTCAGTACCGGATTCCTCCTATTCGTCCTGTTTACCTCGAATCCTTTCGTGCGAGTCTTCCCGGCGCCCGCGGACGGACGCGACCTGAATCCGCTGCTGCAGGATCCGGGCATGGTCGTGCATCCGCCGATGCTCTACATGGGCTACGTCGGCTTTTCCATCGCGTTTTCTTTCGCCGTGGCGGCGCTCCTTTCCGGGCGGCTCGACGCGGCATGGGCGCGCTGGTCGCGCCCGTGGACCACCGCGGCGTGGGCCTTTCTCACCGTGGGCATCGCGCTCGGCAGCGGCTGGGCGTACTACGAGCTGGGCTGGGGCGGATGGTGGTTCTGGGACCCGGTGGAGAACGCCTCGTTCATGCCGTGGCTGGTCGGCACCGCGCTGATCCATTCGCTCGCGGTAACGGAGAAGCGCGGCGCGTTCCGAAGCTGGACCGTGCTGCTCGCCATCCTCGCCTTTGCCCTGAGCCTGCTCGGCACGTTCCTGGTGCGCTCCGGGGTCCTGACTTCCGTCCACGCCTTCGCGACCGATCCCACGCGCGGCATCTTCATACTCGCGCTGCTGGTCGTCGTGATCGGCGGATCGTTGCTGCTCTACGTGTGGCGCGCGCCGCGGATCGGCCTGGGCGGAGGCTTCGAGCCCTTGTCGCGCGAATCGATGCTGCTCGCAAACAACGTGATGTTCGCCGCGGCGGCGGGCTCGGTGCTGCTCGGAACGCTCTATCCGCTCGCGCTCGACGCGTCGGGCCTGGGCAAGATCTCGGTCGGACCGCCGTACTTCGAGACGGTTTTCGTGCCGCTCATGGCGCCTGCGCTGTTTCTGATGGGAGTCGGTCCGCTCGCCCGCTGGAAAAAGGCGAGCATTCCCGATCTCGCGACGCGGCTGCGCTGGGCTTTCGCCGCAAGTCTCGCTGCGGGGGTCGTGCTTCCGTTTGCGATGGGACGCTGGAGCGCGCTGGTCGCGTTCGGGCTGCTGCTCGCGGCATGGGTCGCCGCGAGCGGCGTCGTTCAGTTGTACGAAAAGATCAGGAGCGCGGCGGGCGGGACGAGCGCATGGGCCCGGCTGCGCAGCACGCCGCGCGCGACCTACGGGATGTTGCTCGCGCACTTCGGCGTGGCCGTGTTCGTTACCGGAGTGACGCTGGTGAAGGGCTACGACAGCGAGCGCGACGTGCGCATGGAGCCGGGCGATACGGTCGAGCTCGGCGGCTACACGTTCCGCCTCGACGGCGTGAGGGATGTGCAGGGTCCGAATTACGTCGCTGCTCGCGCCCAAATTCAAGTCGACAAGAACGGGCGCGCAGTCACTACTCTTTATCCCGAGAAACGCATCTACACGGTGCAGAACATGCCGATGACGGAAGCCGCGATCGATCCCGGCTTCACGCGCGACCTGTACGTGTCGCTCGGCGATGCAGTCAGCGCGACGGCCTGGATCGTGCGCGTGCAGCACAAGCCGTTCGTCGACTGGATCTGGGGAGGATGCCTCCTCATGGCGCTCGGCGGCGCGGTCGCCGCGAGCGACCGGCGCTACCGGGTCGCGGCGAGGCGATCGCAGGAGCAATACGCGGCGGCGCCCGCCGCTCCGTGACTGAAATCGACATCCCCGATGACGCGCCTACTTTCATGTCGTCATTCCCGCGGAAGCGGGAATCCAGCGACTTTCGGCGAACAACGACACTGGATTCCGGCTCGCGCTGCGCGCGTCCGGAATGACGGGTGATGAATCGCTTCGTACTGCCCCTCGCCGTCTTCGCGGCGCTGATTGCGCTGCTCGCGGTCGGGCTCACGCTCAACCCGCGCGAGGTTCCCTCGCCGCTCATCGGCAAGCCCGCGCCGCACTTCGAATTGCCGCAGCTGCACCAGGCGGCGAAGACTTTCACGGAAAAGGACATGCTCGGCCGCGTCTGGATGCTCAATGTCTGGGCCTCCTGGTGCGTCACCTGCCGCGAGGAACACCCCGTGCTGCTCGACCTCGCGAAAAGCGGGTCGGTCCCGCTCTACGGGCTCAACTACAAGGACAAGCGCGAAGACGGCCTGGCGTGGCTCAAGACCATGGGCGACCCCTATCAGCTCTCGATCTTCGACGTCGAAGGCAGGGTCGGGATCGACTACGGCGTCTATGGCGTTCCCGAGACCTACGTGATCGACAAGCGCGGCGTCATCCGCTACAAGCGCATCGGCGCGCTCACGCCGGAGATCGTCAAGGACAAGGTGCTGCCCCTGGTGCAAGAGCTCGGCCGTGGCTAGGCTTTTCGCTCTGCTTCTGGCGCTGCTCGCGCCGACCTCGTGGGCTTATGCGAAGGAAGCCGTCCCCGCGGCGGCGGATCCGGCGCTCGAGCAGAGGGTCATGACGCTCGCGGCCGAGCTGCGCTGCCTCGTCTGCCAGAACCAGACCATCGCCGATTCGAGCGCGCCGCTCGCCGAGGATTTGAGGAACCAGGTCAGGGAGAAGATGCGGCAGGGGGCGAGCGATTCGCAGATCATAGACTTCATGGTGGAGCGCTACGGCGATTTCGTCCTCTATCGCCCGCCGGTCAAGGCGACGACGCTGCTGCTGTGGTTCGGGCCGCTGCTGCTCGTCGCCGCTGGGCTTCTGGTCCTCCTTCGCCGCCTGCGACGGCGGCCCGCGCCTGAGCCCGAGCTCAGCGCCGCCGAGCGCGAGCGGGCGCGGAAGCTCCTCGCCGGGAACGAAGCGGAGCCGCGATGAGCGTTTTCCTGGTGATCGGCGCGCTGCTCATCGCCGGCTCCCTGCTCTTCATCGTGCCGCCGCTCCTGCGTCGCGGCTCGCGCCCGGGGGTGACGCGCGATGCCGTCAACGCCGCGGTATACCGCGATCAGCTGCGCGAGCTCGAATCCGACCTGCGCGCCGGAACGCTGGCCGCGGACCAGTATGAAAAAGCGCGCAGCGAAATCGAGGCGCGGTTGCTGGCGGACATAGGCCGGGGCGATGCTCCGGCCGGATCCGCGCGCGGAACGCGCGCCGCTGCGGTCGTGTTGGGCTTGGCCGTGCCGATTTGCGCGCTTGCCGTCTACGTCGCCGTCGGCAATCCGCGCTCGCTCGCGCCGCAGGCCAAGGGGGAAACCGCGCACGGATTGAGCGTGCAACAGTTCGAAGCGCTGGTCTCGCGGCTGGCGACGCGCCTCAAGGACAAGCCCGAGGACGCCGAGGGCTGGATGATGCTGGGCCGCTCGTACGCGATCCTCGGCCACTTCCCCGACGCCGCCAGGGCGTATTCCAACGCAGCGGCGCGCAAGCCGCGGGACGCGCAGTTGCTCGCCGACTACGCCGACGCCCTCGCGATGGCGCAGGGCCGCCTGCAGGGCGAGCCGGAGAAGATCATCGCCGGCGCGCTCGCGATCGATCCCCAAAACGTCAAGGCGCTGCTGCTCGCCGGCACTGCGGCTTTCAACAGAAACGACTACGCCGGCGCCGCACGGCACTGGGAACGGGTTCTGGACGCCGTGCCTGGGGAATCCGAAATGGCGCAGAGGCTCCGCGCGAGCATCGCCCAGGCGCGCACTCTGGGCGCCGGCCCGCAAGCTGCGATCTCGGGAAAGAAACCCGGCCGCGGGCAAGTGAGGGGCGTGGTCAAGCTCGCCCCGGGGCTCGCCGCGAAGGTCGCGCCTGAGGATACGGTTTTCATCTTCGCGCGCGCGGAGAAAGGCCCGCGCATGCCGCTCGCCGTTCTGCGCAGGCAGGGGCGCGACCTCCCGGCGGAATTCACCCTCGACGATTCGATGGCGATGAGCCCGGCGGCAAAGCTCTCCAACCACCCTCGCGTCGTGATCGGCGCCCGTGTCTCGAAATCCGCC
Source organism: Burkholderiales bacterium (assembly GCA_035637375.1). Lineage (GTDB taxonomy): Bacteria > Pseudomonadota > Gammaproteobacteria > Burkholderiales > SG8-39 > VBDM01. The sequence continues at coordinate 1,122 of DASPXL010000375.1, read as the reverse complement.
AACGCAACCGCGCAAGCGGGCGATCTTCAAGGCCTGAGCGCGCCGGTCAGGGTCGGCGCCGAGGGCGTCAACGTGGTGATCGACACCGAGCTGCGCGAACCGGCCGGGAAATAGCCCGATCCGCCGGCCGCTGACGATAGATCACGCACAAATGGCGCAACAGGGCCGTCTCGCCGAGAACGTCATGCACTTCGCGCGCGTGCTGCGCGCGGCGGGACTGCCGATCGGCCCGGACCGGGTGCTCGACGCGGTGCGCGCGCTCGAGGTCGCGGGGGTCGAGAGGCGCGACGACTTCTACTGGACGCTCGCTGCCGTCTTTCTCGACCGGCGCGAGCAGTTCGAGATCTACGATCAGGCGTTCCATATCTTCTGGCGCGACCCGCAGCTGCTCGAGCGCGTGATGGCGATGTTCCTGCCGCAGGTCTACGGCAGGCAGTCCCGCGAAGAGCCGCACTCGGGTCGCGTCGCCGAAGCTCTCCGCCCGAGGCAGAAGAAGCCGCGCGGGGAGCCCGCCGAGCTGCCGCAGGAGACGCAGCTCGACGCGACCCTCAGCTTTTCATCGAGAGAAGTGCTTCAGCACGCCGACTTCGAGACGATGACCGGTGAGGAGCTCGCGCAGGCGAAGAAGCTGATCGCGAACCTGCGGCTGCCGATCCCGGAGATCCGCACGCGGCGGTTTCAACCCGACTCCCGCGGGGCGCGCGTGGACCTGCGCGCGAGCCTCCGCGCGAGCTTGAGGCACGGCGGCAAGATCATTCCCCTCAAACGCCGCTCGCCCGAGCGGCGTCATCCTCCGCTCGTGATCCTGTGCGACGTGTCCGGGTCGATGAACCGCTACTCGAGGATGTTTCTCCACTTCCTGCACGCGATCACCAACGACCGCGACCGGGTGACGAGCTTCGTCTTCGGCACCCGGCTCACCAACATCAGCCGCTACCTGCGCCACCGCGACGTGGACGCCGCGATGGCCGGGGTGGCGGAGGCGATCGCCGACTGGTCCGGCGGCACGCGCATCGGAAACTGCCTGCGGGAGTTCAACCTGCGCTGGTCGCGCCGCGTGCTCGGGCAGAACGCGGTGGTGCTGATGATCTCCGACGGCCTCGACGGCGACGTCGGCGAAGG
>DASPXL010000374.1:0-3219 GCA_035637375.1 Burkholderiales bacterium | reverse complement strand
CAGAGCGTCGCCGACGCGCTGCAGTACATCAGCTACTACCATCCGCGCGACTACATCCGGCACCTCGCGCGCGCCTACGAGCGCGAGCGCTCGCCCGCGGCGAAGGACGCGATCGCGCAGATCCTCACCAACTCGCGCATGTGCGCCGAGGGTCACCGCCCGGTCTGCCAGGACACCGGCATCGTCAACGTGTTTCTCAAGATCGGGATGGACGTGCGCCTTCAGGATTTCAAGGGTTCGGTCGCCGACGCGGTGAACGAGGGCGTGCGCCGAGCCTACCTGCATCCGGACAACAAGCTGCGCGCCTCCATCCTCGAGGACCCGCACTTCGCGCGCGTCAACACGAAGGACAACACCCCCGCGGTGGTCAGTATGGAGCTCGTACCGGGGAAGACCATCGAAATCGACGTCGCGGCCAAGGGCGGCGGATCGGAAGCGAAATCGAAATTCGCCATGCTCAACCCTTCCGACTCGGTGGTCGAGTGGGTGCTGAAGACCGTACCCACCATGGGCGCGGGCTGGTGCCCGCCGGGAATGCTCGGGATCGGCATCGGCGGCACCGCCGAGAAGGCCATGCAGATGGCCAAGGAAGCGCTGATGGAGCCGATCGACATGTCGGATCTGCTCGCGCGCGGTCCGCGCGACAAGTACGAGGAGCTGCGCCTCGAGCTGTACGAAAAGGTGAACCAGCTCGGCATCGGCGCGCAGGGCTTAGGCGGGCTCTCCACGGTGCTCGACGTGAAGATCCGCGCCTGGCCCACGCACGCGGCGAACAAGCCGATCGCGATGATCCCCAACTGCGCCGCGACGCGCCACGCGCACTTCGTGCTCGACGGCTCGGGCCCGGCGGAGTTCGAGCCGCCGTCGCTCGAGGACTGGCCGAAGATCGCCTGGACGCCCTCCGCGCAATCGAAGCGCGTCGACCTCGATAAGCTCTCGCGCGCGGAAGTGGCGGCCTGGAAGCCCGGCGACACCCTGCTTCTTTCCGGGAAGATGCTCACCGGCCGCGACGCCGCCCACAAGCGCATCCAGGACATGCTCGATAGAGGCGAAAAGCTCCCGGTCGACTTCACCAACCGCGTGATCTACTACGTCGGTCCGGTCGATCCGGTGCGCGACGAGGTCGTCGGCCCCGCGGGCCCCACCACTGCGACCCGGATGGATAAATTCGTCGAGATGATGCTCGCCAGGACGGGCCTCCTCGCCATGATCGGCAAGGGCGAGCGCGGGCCGGCGGCGATCGAGGCGATCAGGAAGCACAAGGCCGCTTCGCTCATCGCGGTGGGCGGCGCCGCTTACCTCGTCGCCAAGGCGATCCGCAAGTCGAAGGTGCTCGCTTTCGCCGATCTCGGCATGGAAGCGATCTACGAGTTCGAGGTCAGGGACATGCCGGTCACCGTCGCCGTCGACGCGAACGGCAGCTCGGTGCACCAGACCGGCCCGCGGGATTGGGAAAAGCGCATCAGGGACTTCAAGATTCCCGTCGCAGTCGCATGATCGATCGCCCGGCCATTTCCATTCGCGAGAGGAACGGCGAATGAGCCCGAGCCACACCGGAGCGGTGCTCCTGAAGTGCGTCGGCCCGTTCCCTACGCCTGGGGAATTGCCGCGGATTTTGAAGAAGCTCGCGCTGGACTGCGTGCCCCTCGCGGAGAGCGTCGCCGCGCACGCGGCGGTGGAAGGCAATGAGAGCTACCTTTACCTGTTCTCGCGCGAGCAGGGCGCCGTTACCCAGGCGGTGATCGCGCACGTCGCCGAGCGCGTGCGCAGCGAGCCCCTTTTCAAGGGCCTGAAGATCAGCGCGGCCCGGCTCCAGCCGGTCTTCGACGCCGCGGGCGCTTCGCGCGAGGAGACGCCGCGGTTTCATTACGTCGTCGAGACCGACGTCGTCCCGGAAAACGAAGCCGACCTGAACGCCTGGTACGACACCGAGCACATGCCCGGCCTTGCCGCCTGTCCGGGGAGCGTGCGCGCCCGGCGCTTCCGCAATCCGGACGGCTCGCCCCGCTACCACGCCTGCTACGACCTCGCGCGCCGGGAGACGCTCGGCAGCGAACCCTGGCTCGCAGTGCGCAACAGCGCCTGGAGCGACCGCATCCGGCCTCACTTCCGCAACACCAAGCGCACGATGTTCAGGCGGCTTTTCGCGAGCGAGCTTTGACGCCCCTGCCCCGCTGGCTCGGCGTCGCGCTCCTGCTTGTCATCGCGGTGACGTTCGCCCTCAACCACGTCTCGGCGCGAATCGCGTTCGACCACGGCGCGAGCGTCGTCACGGGGGTCGTGTTCCGCTCCGGCGGCACGGCGCTCGCGCTGCTCGCCCTGCTTCTCGCGCTGCGCGTCCCGCTCGCGCTCCCCCGCCCGACGCTCGGGCGCGCGCTCGCGATCGGCGTGGTCGTCGCCGTGCAGAGCTACTGTATCTACGCCGCGGTGGCGCGGTTGCCCGTCGCGCTCGCGCTCCTCACCTTCAACACCTATCCGATGCTGTTCGCGCTCATGACGTGGGCGGCCGGAGTGGAGCGCCCGTCGCGCGGCGCCTTTCTTGCGATGCTCGTCGCGCTTTTCGGCCTCGCGCTCGCGCTCGACGTTGCGCGCGCCGGCGGCGAGCTCGCGGCGCGCTGGAGCGAGATCGGCGCGGGCGTCGCGTTCGCGACCGGCTCGTCGCTCTCCTTCGCCTCGGTGCTGTTTCTCAACGCGCGCTGGCTGCACGGCGTGGACGGTCGCGTGCGCAGCTTTCTCACCTTGGCGAGCTGCGGCGCGGTGGCGCTTGCCGCGGCCGCCGCGACCGGGACGCTCGCCCTTCCCGCCGACGCGACGGGATGGATGGGCCTCATTCTGCTCACCTTGTTTTACGGCTCGGCGATCACCGCGCTGTTCGTGCTGCAGCCGCGCATGCGCGCCGCGAGCGACGTGGCCGTGCTCAATTTCGAGCCCGTGGCCCTGCTCTTTCTCGGCTGGTCGATCCTCGGCCAGGCCCTTGCGCCGCTGCAGATCGCCGGCGCCCTCATCGTCATCGGGGCGGTCGTCGCTCTTGGCATGGCGAAGCGCTAGAATCTTCCACACCTATGGCGACTATCCTCGGCGGCATCGGCAGCTCGCACGTGCCCACGATCGGCGGCGCGTACGACCGCAGGAAGCAGGACGACCCCGACTGGGCGCCGCTCTTTCGGGGCTACGAGCCGGTCAAGGCCTGGCTCGCGGAGAAAAGGCCCGATGTCCTCG
>DASPXL010000373.1:0-2656 GCA_035637375.1 Burkholderiales bacterium | reverse complement strand
TAGCGCGTGGCTACGCTTGCGTGGATCTCCGCGGCGACCGTCGCGGGCGGGGTGATCAGCATCGCGATTGCGGCGCTGTTCGCGCTTTCGGCGCCGGCGGGCTGGGTGCCGGCGCTGGTGAGTTTCGCGATCGGGTCCCTGCTCGGCGCGGCATTTCTGGAGATCCTCCCGCATGCAGTCGCAAGCGCCGCCGATCTTCAGGCGCTTTTCGCCACGGTTCTGGCCGGTATCCTGGGATTTTTCGTGCTGGAGAAGCTGGTGTTGTGGCGCCACTACCACATCGGGGATTGGGACGGCCACGACCATCAGGATTCGAACGACCGGGGACGCAGCGGCATGATGATCATCATCGGCGACGGCTTTCACAATTTTGTCGATGGAATCCTGATCGCCGCGGCGTTTCTGCAGAGCACGGAGCTCGGCGTGGTCACGGCGGCGGCGATCATCGCGCACGAGATTCCGCAGGAAATCGGCGACTTCGTCGTTCTCCTGCACTCGGGCTACGGCAAGCTCGCGGCGCTGGCGCTCAACCTGCTGTCGAGCCTCGCCATGCTGGTCGGAGCGCTGCTCGCGTATTTCACGCTGCGCGCCGCGCAGGAATGGATCGGCACGGTGCTCGCGCTGGCCGCCGCCAGCATGATCTACGTTGCAGTCGCAGATCTCATCCCCGGGCTGCACCGGCGTCCTGAGCTGCGCGCCACGGCCCAGCAGGTGGTGCTGATCGCGCTGGGGGTTGCGTTGATCTGGCTGGTCGGCGACCTGGCGGCGCCGGGCTAGCGGGACGCGTCGACCGCTAAAGCAGCTCGGGGTCCACCACTGCGCGCAGCGCGATGTTTCCGTTTTCGTGCGAGAACCACCACAACGCGCCCTTGCCGATATCCCAGTCGGCCTCTGCGCCCGAGAGCAGCATCGCCGCGACGCGACCCAGCGTCGGCTGATGTCCGACGATCAGTACCGCGCCGGAACGTGCCGGCCACTGGGCCGCGGCCATGATATCGCCGGCGCGCGCGTCGGTGCCGACCGCCGGTGAAGTCACGAACGGCACACCGAGCGCCTGAGCGGTCTGCTGTGCCCGCGCGGCCGGGCTGACCAGAATTTCGCAGCCCCGGGGCAGGCGGGGTTCGAGCCAGGCGGCGACGCGTCTCGCCTGCTCCCTGCCGCGCTCGGTCAGCCGTCGCGCCGAATCGGGGCTGCCGTCCTCGGTGTCGGCGTGCCGCCACAGAATCATGTCCATCTTTTGTCGGCCCTTCGAACACTCACTCCGATCGAGCTGCCGCAATCGGTCGGAGGAGTATTATCCGCAAACGCCACACTTGTTAAAGGAGCCAAACGATGGCCAAGGCCGACGGAGTCTACAGAATCACCGAAGTGATCGGAACCAGCCCGACTTCGTGGGAGGACGCGGCAAAGAGAGCGGTGGAGACTGCGTCCAAGACTTTACGCGACCTGCGCATCGCGGAGGTGGTGAAGCAGGACTTGAAGATCGAAAACGGCAAGGTGGCGGCCTACCGCACGCGGGTGCTGCTGTCGTTCAAGTATCAGAAATAGATTTTCCCACGGCGCGCTGAAAGGCAGCCGGCGGAATCCAGCCGCCCTAGGCTTTCGAGCGGGCCCGGTGGTGCGGGCAATTGGGCTTGGTGCAGTCCGCGTACAGGTGCAGCGAATGCTCGCGAATCGCGAAGCCACGTTCCTTGGCCACGCGCACTTGGCGCTTTTCGATTTCGGCGTCGTAGAACTCTTCGACGCGTCCGCATTGGATGCACACGAGGTGGTCGTGATGCGTGCCCTCGTTCAGCTCGAACACCGCCTTGCCGGACTCGAAATGATGGCGCTGGAGGATGCCGGCCTGCTCGAACTGGGTGAGGACCCGGTACACGGTGGCAAGACCCACGTCCAGTCCCTCGGTCATGAGTATCCGGTAGACGTCCTCCGCCGAGAGGTGGCGCACCTTGCTGCTCTCGAAAAGCTTGAGAATTCGAAGCCTCGGCCCCGTGGCCTTCAGGCCTATGGTTTTCAAGTCGTGGACGTTGGTCACGAAAGGATATCCGCGTCGGGGAGAAGGCCTGTTTCCGCTATGATATAGCGTTTTGTCTCCGGGGAAAGACACCCAACCGTGCCGCGAATGCTGATCTTGGCGTTGTCGTTCCTCGCAGCGGGGTGCGATCTCGCGCCCCGCCTCACCCCCTACCGGATCGAGATCCAGCAGGGCAACTACGTGACCCAGGAAATGGTCGCGCAGCTCAAGCCCGGCTTGACGCGCGATCAGGTGCGCTTCGTTCTCGGCACGCCTCTGGTGAGCGACATATTCCATGAGGAGCGCTGGGACTACGTCTTCATGCGCCAGCGCGCCAACAGCAGCGAGATCGAGTATCGCCGCATCGCGGTGTTCTTCGATGCCGGGAAGCTGAAGCGCGTCGAAGGAGACGTCGTGGCCGCCGCGGCTCCGGAAAGAACCGAACAGTGAAGCTCGCCGTCGCCGGCGCGGGCGGCCGCATGGGCCGCACCCTGATCGAGATGATCCTCAGGTCGGAGGATCTGAAGCTCGCCGGGGCGCTTGAGGCGCCCGGAAGCCCCGCCGTCGGCAGGGACGCAGGGGAGCTTGCCGGGAGATCGTGTGGCTTGAAGATCGTGTCCGACCCGGCCAACGCGGTTGCCG
>DASPXL010000372.1:0-2524 GCA_035637375.1 Burkholderiales bacterium | reverse complement strand
CGACAAGCTCGCCGCGGACATCCGCTTCGCGCTGCAGCTCCCAGCGGTGACGAACCGCTTCCGCGAGCTCGGCGTCGAGCCTTCCGGCGTGTCGGGAGATGAATTCAACGAGATCGTGCGGCGCGACTACGCGCGCTGGGGAGAGATCATCCGCGCGAACAAGCTGCGGGCGGATTGATTCAGGAGCGCAGCGGAAAGCAGCGCAGGGCAGACTATCCGATCCCCAAGGTTTTCTTCATGTCCTTGGTCAGCAAGCACAGGTGGAACGGATCGGTCGGCGAGGGCTGGAAGCCGTAACGTTTATAGAAAGCCGCTGCGCGCTCGTCCTTCGCGTGGACCAGAAGGGCGCGACTCGCGATGATTCGTTCGGCCTGGAGGTGCCGCTTGATCGCGTCCTTGAGCAGGGCCTTGCCGAGGCCCGCGCCTTGCTCGGAACGATCGACCGCAAGGCGCGCCAACAGCGTCAACGGAATGGCATGGCGCGCAAGTCCTTTCGAGACGCGGGGCGGAGTGTGTTGGGGCTCTGCCGAGGCAGCCGCAAGGCTGTAATAGCCGACCACCCTCGCGCCGCGCAACGCGACGTACGTTCTCGCCGCGCCGCTTGCTTGATTGACCAGCGCGAAGCGCGTCAGGTGGGCGTTGAGCGCCGGATGTCCGCAGTCGAAGGCGCTGGTGTCGTGATGGGCCGCAAGGGGTTCCGGACCCGACAGCGGCGCGCCCATCCGCCCCGCTCAGCGTTCGAGCACGCTGCGGCGGGAAACCAGGCGCCTGAGCCCGGGAATCTTGCGCGGGGGTGCGTCGAGCGCAGCGAGAAAAGCGCGGTGCTTGGCGGGCGGCAATCGGAACCGCGTTTGATCGCCCAGCACGTGTTCCGCCGCCTCGCGCGAGGACGCGAGGACAAATTCGGTCACCGTGCGGCGCTGAATGGCCGCCGCACGTACGAGCTTCGATTTGTCCGCGGCCGCAATGCGGAGGGCAAGTCGCTCGGATTTTGTCGACGATCCCACGGTAGTTCGGCTGAGTTTGAGAAAGTGTTATCACAGTGTACGCACGTCGGATCGCCGTTGTCAACGCAAGCCGCCGCCCGAGTTGCGAGCTGGGGGTCGAGCCCTCGGGAGTGTCGGGAGACGCGTTCAACGAGATCGTGCGGCGCGACTACGCGCGCTGGGGCGAGATCATCCGCGCGAACAAGCTGCGGGCGGATTGAAGCGCGGTTTCAGCAGTCCCCGATCCGCTTTGCGGAGAGCTTGCTCACCGAGCCGGTTCTTTTCGTTCCGCCGGCTTCGCCCGCGTTGAAGTCGAGATCGAGCGTGCCCTGCAGCGAGGTCGGCGTGAAGTCGACGGAGCCGCGGCCGCCGATGCCGAAAGTGCCTTCGCACTTCACGGCGAACTCGAGGTGGCCGGGGGATTCCTTCTTGCCGGAAAACGCGCAACCGCTCGCGCCGGGGACCGACATCTCGGTGAGCAGCTTGCCGGGATCGCGCGCGTCGGCCGCGGTGAGGCATTGACTGCGCGACATCGGCGGCTGCTTGAATCCGGGTTCGCTCGGGACGGAGAACTCGACCGACATCTGCCACTGGCCGGGCTGAACGTCGTTCTGCGCGAGGGCGTTGGGACTGGCGCCGAGCGCGAGCACGAGCGCGCCCAAGGCAAGCACTCTTTTCATGCGAATCTCCAAAGTGGATCTTACGCCGCCTTGCGCGCCTTGCCCGCCCGATCGAGCAGGCCTGCGGCGACGAGCGCCTTGCGGATGCGTTCAACCTCGGCCTGCGAAATCTTGACGAGCGGCGGGCGAACCGCCGCGCGCGGAAGCTTGCCAAGCATCACCAGCGCCTCCTTCATCCGGTTGTGCATGTCCACCCAGGGCTCGGAGTAGAACGCTTCGGCCGTCGGCCAGATCCGGTCGTTGATTTGTCGCGCCGTGGCGAGGTCGTTCGCGCGCACTGCGCGGAAGAGCTTCGCCTGCAGGTCGGCGATGACCGAACCGCTGCCTGAAAGCAGTCCGTTGCAGCCCGTCACGAGCGAGCTCATGAGCCACGAGCTGTGCGTGGTGAGCACGTTCACCGGCGGGTCGAGCGACTGCAGCGTCCTCACCTGGCGCTCGTGCAGCTGCGGGCTCGCGCACCAGTCCTTGATCGCCGCTACCTGCGGCACCGCTTCGATGATCGCGAGGAGCGTCGCGAGGGAATAGCCCTGGCCGCCGGCAAGCGGGTACTGGAAGGCGATGACCGGCAGGTCCGCCGCTCCTGCGACGCGGCGAAAATGCTCGACCGCCATCTCCGGGCGCTGGCCCATGGTGAACGGCCCGGGCGGGAACACGAGCAGCGCCGCGGCGCCGCCCTCGACCGCCATCTTCGCGATGCGCGCGGCCTCGAGGCTGCCTTCGGCGTACACGCCGTGAACGATCGGCAGGCGATCGCCGATTTCGTCTTTCGTGATTGCGAGGACGCGCTTCTGCTCCTCGAACGAACACGAGGCGACTTCGGTCGAATGCGCGTTGACCGTGATCGCCGAGAGGCCCTCG
>DASPXL010000371.1:0-17932 GCA_035637375.1 Burkholderiales bacterium | reverse complement strand
CGACGCATCGGCGCGAAATATCTGCGACAGCGGTTCCGGGCTCAGATCCTGGGGATTGTCCCGGCTGACGAGCCTGGTCGCGCCAAACCGGGCCGCAGGCACCTTGCCCTTTCTAAGCTCTTCGAGCCGCTCCGCGCCCTGCTTTCTCGCGAGCGCCAGGGCCTCCCCGCGCGCGAGCTCCCTGGCGATCTCGCCCTTCACTTCGTCGAAGGGGCGCCGGCTTGCCGGTTCGTGACCGACCACCCGCGCGGAGACCAGCGTGTTCGGGGCGGTTTCGACTGCCTCGGTGTTGCGCCGGTTTTTGATCGAATCGTCGGCGAAGAGCGCCGCGAGCAGTTTGGGATTGTTGAGCGCCGGGATACTCGCCGATTGGCGGGTGATCCCTTGAGCGAGCTGGATGGGAAGCCTGAACCTTTCGGCAGCCGGCTTGAGCGAATCCGCTTGCTCATACACGAGGTTGCTGAAGGCCTCGGCGGCCTCGGCGAAGCGCTTGCCGGCCCGCTGCCTCTTCAGCTCGCGCTCGATCTCGGGGCGTGCTTCGCCGAGGCTTTTCATTTTGCCCGCCTTCACGCCGGTTATCCTGATGATGTGGAAGCCGAAGTCCGACTCGACGAGATCGCCGATCTGATTCGGCTTGAGCCGGAACGCCGCGTCCTCGAACGGGCGCACCATCATCCCGCGCGAGAAAAACCCGAGGTCCCCGCCCTTGGAGGCGGAGCCCGGATCGTCGGAGTTCTTCTTCGCCAGTTCCGCGAAGCTCTCGGGCGACTTGCGCGCTTGCGAGAGGATCCGCGCGGCGCGCTCCCGCGCCTTGGCCTTCTCCGCATCGCCCGCGCCGCTCTTGACCGCGATCAGAATATGGCTCGCGCGCCGCTGCTCCGGCTCGCCGTACCTCGATACGTTCGACTCGTAATACGCCTTGATTTCCTCGGGGCTTACCTGCTCCGAAGCGATCAGCGCATCGGTGCTCAGCGCGACGTATTCGACCTGCACCTCCTCCGGCACCTGGAACGCCGTGGGGTTGCCGTCGTAGAATCCGCGGACGGCGTCCGCCGCTATCTTGGCCTGCGCGAGCTGCGCGTCGGCCTCCACCCGGTGCTCGGCGATCTCGCGCTGCTGCGCGCGCAGCCGTGCAAACTGGCTCGCGACCGTCTTCGAGGCGAGGCCCGAGTCGGCGAGCGCGCTGGTGAGCTGCTGCACCAGCAGGTCGCGGCGCAGGGCCGCGTCGAACATCTCCGCGCTCATTCTCTCGTTCCGAAGCGCCGCGTCGTAGCGCTCCCGCGAAAATTTCCCGTCCACCTGAAAAGCGGGGATCGACATCGTCGTCTCGACCAGCATTTCGTTGGGAACGGCGAGATGATTGCGCGCCGCGTGCTGCATCAGCAGGCGCTGCGAGATCATGCCTTCGAGCAGCTCGGTGCGCATCGCGGGCGAATCGAACATCGCCGGATCGAAATTCCGGCCGAGCATGCCGCGCAGGCGATCCTGCTGCTGCCGCAGCGCCTCGGAGAATTCCTGCTCGGTGATTTTCTGCCCGCCGACTTCGGCGACCTCGTCGGCGCGGCTCATCACGCGCTGGTACGAATCGATGCCCCAGAACGCGAACGGCAGCGCGACCAGCGCCAGCACGACCTGCATCAGGCGCTTGTTGTTGTGGACCCAATCGAACGGCGACATGACCTCAGGTTTCCGAAAGTCTGGCGGAGCGGACGGGACTCGAACCCGCGACCCCCGGCGTGACAGGCCGGTATTCTAACCAACTGAACTACCGCTCCGTCGTATTACCGCCCGGCCAGTTGAACGGCGCTATGCGTCCGTTCGAACTGGCCGACGTAAACCGGCGCCAACGGCGTCCGGCTTTACGACCAATCGGTGGGTGCTGACGGGATCGAACCGCCGACATTCGCCTTGTAGGGGCGACGCTCTACCGGCTGAGCTAAGCACCCCTTCGCAGGAAACCGGCGCCACCGCCTTCCGACGAGCGCGGTCCGGTTCCGGAAGGGCTGCTAGTTTACTGCATCCTTCAGGGCCTTGCCAGCGCGGAACTTGGGAACTCTGGCGGCTTGGATCTTGATCTCGACGCCGGTGCGCGGATTGCGCCCGGTGCGGGCCGCGCGCTTGCCGACGTAAAACGTCCCGAACCCGACCAGGGTGACCATGCTGCCCTTTTTCATCGCGGTCTTGATCGCCGAAACCGCGGCGTCGAGCGAGCGTCCCGCGGCGGCCTTGGAGATGTCGGCGGACTTGGAGATGTGATCGATGATTTCCAGCTTGTTCATTCGGCCCCCTAGGAATAGTGAGGAGATTCCGGCCCGACGCGCCTCCCCGCTCGAGTCGTGCCCGTGGACTCAGCAAAGACCGGTCTTGCGTCCGCTCACCCGGAGGCGGGCGGTCATGTAGAAAACCGAGCTTTGCTTATTCCGCGGCTGAAATCGGATCTTGAGACCGGCGCAAACGTCGCGAGCCTGTTTGCAATTTATAGCAATCGCAAAAGCACCGTGTCAAGAGTTCGAGTCCTTTTTTTTGCGGTCACCGATTATTTTTCACGGCGGCGAAACGCCGACCCGTTTCGTCCGCGGAAACGGGATGCGCAACGATCGGGGAGAAACTTCCGGGGCGGCAGCCGCGGCGCGACTCGCTCCGCGTTGCAGCAATCTAGTGAGTGAGCACCGTGGAGGAAGTCTTGTCGTCGCCGACCGGAGGAATCGGCGGCGTGTCCGATGCGGGCTTGCGCGGTTCCGGCTGCCGCTCGAGAGCGAGCTCGAGCACCTGGTCCATCCATTTCACCGGGAGAATTTCCAGCCGATTCTTGATGTTGTCCGGGATTTCCGCCAGGTCCTTCACGTTCTCCTCCGGGATGAGAACGGTCTTGATGCCGCCCCGGTGCGCGGCGAGGAGCTTTTCCTTCAGGCCGCCTATGACCAGCACTTCGCCGCGCAGGGTGATCTCGCCGGTCATGGCGAGGTCCGCCCGGACCGGGATCCCGGTCAGCACCGACACCATCGCGGTGCAGATGCCGATTCCGGCGCTGGGGCCGTCCTTGGGCGTCGCGCCCTCGGGGAGGTGGACGTGAATGTCGTTCTTCTGATAGAAGTCCTCGGCGACTCCGAGCCTGGATGAGCGGTTGCGCACCACCGAGAGCGCGGCCTGGATCGACTCCTGCATCACCTCGCCGAGTTTCCCGGTGGTGATGGTCTTGCCCTTTCCGGGCATGGTGACGGCCTCGATCGTGAGGAGCTCGCCCCCCACCTCGGTCCACGCAAGCCCCGTGACCTGCCCGACCTGGTTCTTCTTTTCGGCGATGCCGTAGGTGAAACGGCGCACGCCGAGGAACTTGTCCAGGTTCTTGGGGGTGACGAGGATTTTCTTCTCTTTCTCCTTGGTCACGAGAAGCTTGACGACCTTGCGGCAGATCTTCGAGATTTCGCGCTCGAGGCCCCGCACGCCCGCCTCGCGCGTGAAGTAGCGGATGATGTCGCGGAGGGCCGTCTCGGACACCAATACTTCCTCTTTCTTCAGGCCGTTGTTCTTGAGCTGCTTCGGCATGAGGTAGCGCGAGGCGATGTTGACTTTCTCGTCCTCGGTATAGCCCGAAATGCGGATCACCTCCATCCGGTCGAGCAGGGCCGGCGGGATGTTCAGCGTGTTCGCGGTCGCCACGAACATCACTTCCGAGAGGTCGTACTCCACCTCGACGTAGTGGTCCGTAAAGGTGTGGTTCTGCTCCGGGTCGAGCACTTCCAGAAGCGCCGATGACGGGTCGCCGCGGAAGTCCATCCCCATCTTGTCGACTTCGTCGAGCAGGAACAGGGGATTGCGAACGCCGACCCGGGTCATGTTCTGCAGGATCTTGCCGGGCATCGAGCCGATATAGATGCGGCGGTGGCCGCGGATCTCGGCCTCGTCGCGCACCCCGCCCAGCGACATGCGCACGAACTTGCGGTTGGTCGCGCGGGCGAGCGATTGCCCGAGCGAGGTCTTTCCCACGCCGGGCGCGCCCACCAGGCACAGGATCGGCGCCTTGACCTTGTCCACGCGGGTTTGCACCGCGAGATATTCGACGATGCGCTCCTTGACCTTCTCCAGACCGTAGTGGTCGGCATCGAGGATCTTCTCGGCCGCGGTGATATCGCGTGAGATCTTGCTGCGCTTCTTCCAAGGCAGGTTGACGAGCGTATCGATGTAATTGCGCACCACGGTCGCCTCCGCCGACATGGGCGACATCAGGCGCAGCTTCTTCAGCTCGGCTTCGGATTTCTTGCGCGCTTCCTTGGGCATGCGCGCGGCCTTGATGCGCTTTTCAATTTCCTCGAGATCGGCCCCGTCCTCGCCCTCGCCGAGCTCTTTCTGGATCGCCTTGACCTGCTCGTTGAGGTAGTACTCGCGCTGGCTCTTTTCCATCTGCCGCTTGACGCGGCCGCGGATGCGCTTCTCGACCTGGAGAATGTCGATCTCGGTTTCCAGCTGCGACAGCAGGTGCTCGAGGCGCGGCTTGACCTCGAACATCTCCAGGACCTGCTGCTTCTGCTCGAGCTTGAGCGGCAGGTGCGCGGCGATGGTATCGGCGAGCCGCCCGGCCTCCTCGATTCCGGCGAGCGAGGTCAGGATCTCCGGCGGAATCTTCTTGTTGAGCTTCACGTACTGGTCGAACTGGGCGATGAGCGCCCGGCGCATCGCCTCGACCTCGGTGACTTCCCCCGCGTCGGCCGGCACGGCGAGCGCCTCGGCCACGTAGTGGCTGCGCGCGTCGTCGATCCTCTGGATCCGCGCGCGCCGGCTTCCTTCCACCAGCACCTTCACGGTGCCGTCGGGGAGCTTGAGCATCTGCAGGATATTGGAGATGCAGCCGATCTTGTACAAGTCCTCGGCAACCGGCTCGTCCTTGGCGGCGGACTTCTGCGCGACGAGCAGGATGCTCTTGCCCGCCTCCATCGCGATCTCCATCGCCTTGATCGATTTCGGCCGCCCGACGAAGAGCGGAATGACCATGTGCGGGAACACGACCACGTCCCGCAGCGGCAGCAGCGGATACTGGTTGGGTGCGGTGGGTGCGATCTCGTTGGCCATGGCGTTCCCGGAAGGAGAAGGATCAACGGCTACATTGGGGGCGGCGCGCCCCCGTTCAAGCTGCGCGCGGCTCGAGGACAGAGCCGCCGCTCAAGCGGTGCCCGCCACCTTCGGCGGCTCGGTGTAGATGAGGAGCGGCTTGCCCTCGCCGACGATGGCGTTCTCGTCCACGACGACCTTGCTCACGTTCTCCATGGTCGGCAGATCGAACATGATGTCGAGCAGCACCTGTTCGATGATCGAGCGCAGGCCCCGCGCGCCGGTCTTTCGCGCCAGGGCCCTCTTGGCGATCGCCTGCAGCGCCTGCTGCCTTATCTCCAGATCCACGCCCTCCATGCCGAACAGCTTCTGGTACTGCTTGATGAGGGCGTTTTTCGGCTCGGTAAGAATTTGGATCAGCGCATGCTCGTCGAGTTCCTCGAGCGTCGCCACGACGGGCAAGCGCCCGACGAACTCGGGAATAAGCCCATACTTGATAAGGTCTTCGGGCTCGACCGTGCGCAGCACCTCGCTGATGTCCTTGGCGTTCTTCAGGCTCCGGACGTCCGCGCCGAAGCCGATTCCGCTCTTCTCCGAGCGGCTGCGGATGATCTTCTCCAGGCCGTCGAACGCCCCGCCGCACACGAACAGGATATTGGTCGTATCCACCTGCACGAAGTCCTGGTTGGGGTGCTTGCGTCCGCCCTGGGGCGGAACCGAGGCGATCGTCCCTTCGATGAGTTTCAGGAGCGCCTGCTGCACGCCCTCGCCCGAAACGTCCCTGGTGATCGAAGGGTTATCGGACTTCCTCGAGATCTTGTCGATCTCGTCGATGTAGACGATGCCGCGCTTCGCCTTGTCGACGTCGTAGTCGCAGTTCTGCAGCAGCTTCTGGATGATGTTCTCCACGTCCTCGCCGACGTAGCCCGCCTCGGTGAGCGTGGTGGCGTCCGCGATCACGAACGGGACGTTGAGCAGCCGCGCGAGCGTCTGCGCGAGCAGCGTCTTGCCCGAGCCGGTCGGGCCGACGAGCAGGATGTTCGACTTGGCGAGCTCGACCTCGTCGTTCTTCGAAAGGTGCTTGAGCCGCTTGTAGTGGTTGTAGACGGCGACCGAGAGGATCTTCTTCGCGAGCTCCTGCCCGATCACGTACTCGTCGAGGATGTTGCAGATCTCGCGCGGGGTCGGCAGGTCGGACTTGGCGGGCTTGCCGCCTTTGTCGGCCGCGCTCTCCTCGCGGATGATGTCGTTGCACAGCTCGATGCACTCATCGCAGATAAATACGGAGGGTCCGGCGATAAGCTTTCTCACCTCGTGCTGGCTCTTGCCGCAGAAGGAGCAGTAGAGGAGTTTTTCGCCGCCGATCTTGTCGGTCATGTGATCCTCCGCGTTCAGGCCGCCGCAGCCGCCTCGGCCCGCGAGGTGAGCACCCGGTCCACGATACCGTACTTCACCGCCTCGTCCGCCGATAGGAAATTATCCCGGTCCGTGTCCCGCGAGATGCGCTCGACGCTCTGGCCGGTGTGCTTCGCCATGATCTCGTTCAGCTGCTTGCGCAGGTAGAGGATCTCCTTGGCGTGGATCTCGATGTCGGAGGCCTGCCCCTGGAACCCGCCCATGGGCTGGTGGATCAGGACGCGCGAATTGGGCAGGCAGAAGCGCTTGTCCTTGTCGCCCGCGGCGAGAAGCAGCGCGCCCATGCTGGCCGCCTGCCCGACGCAAAGCGTCGACACGTCGGGCTTGATGAACTGCATGGTGTCGTAGATCGCGAGCCCCGCCGACACCGAGCCGCCGGGGGAGTTGATGTAGAAGAAGATGTCCTTGTCGGGGTTCTCCGACTCGAGGAAGAGCAGCTGCGCGACGATGAGATTCGCCGAGATCTCGTTGACCGGGCCTACGAGGAACACGACCCGTTCCTTGAGCAGGCGCGAATAGATATCGTAGGCGCGCTCGCCGCGCCCGCTCTGCTCGATCACCATGGGAATCAGGCCCAGGTCCTGCGGGTCCCGACCGGACGCCTCGACCCGCGGCGTCCCGGATTTCCAGACTACGCCGCTCATTTCCCCGCTCCCATCAGTTCATCGAAGCTGATCGCCTTGTCCTCCACCTTGGCGCGATCGAGGACCCAGTTGATCACGTTGGATTCGACCGCCAAACCCTCGAATTCGCCCAAACGCCGCGGCTCCGAGTAGACCCATCTTACCACTTCGAAGGGCTGCTCATAAGTCTGTGCGTGCTCGGTGACGAGGGCGCGCACCTGCTCGGGCTTGGCGCCCAGATCGTGCGTCCTCACCAGCTCGCCCAGGATGAGCCCCAAGGTCACGCGCCGCCGCGCCTGCCCCTCGAGCGCCTCGGGATTCAAGGGCAGCTTCTCCAGCTTGACGCCCCGGGCCTCCAGGTCCGCGCGCGCCTGCTGCACGATGCGCTGCAGCTCGATTTCGACGAGCGATCTCGGCAGCTCGAGCGTCGCCGCATCGATGAGCGCCTGCATGACCTTCTGCTTGAGCTCGCTTTCGATCCTCTTCTTGACTTCGCGCTCGACGTTCGCCTCGACCTCCTCGCGCATCTTCGCGATGTCGCCGTCGGCCACGCCGAGCGACCTGGCGAATTCGGCGTCGACCGCGGGAAGCTTCGGCGCCTCGACCTTCTTCACGTCCACCTCGAATCTTGCGGTCTTGCCCGCGACTTCCTTGCCCGGATAATCGGCGGGGAAAGTCAGCGGAAAAGTCTTCTGCTCTCCGGCGCCCGCGCCGGTGAGACCGGACTCGAACTCGGTCAGCACGCGGCCCTCGCCGATCACGACGGCCATCCCGCTGCCCTTGCCTCCGGGAAATTCGTTGCCGTCGATGCGTCCGGTGAAGTCCACGGTGACGCGGTCGCCCGTTTGCGAGGCGCGCGCCACGGCCTCCCAGCTCACGCGCTGCTTGCGAAGAATTTCGATGGTGCGGTCCACGTCGGCGTCCTCGACCGGGTGCGTGGGGCGCTCGATCTTCGCTCCGGTCACGTCGCCCAGCTTCACTTCGGGGTAGATCTCGAAAGTCGCGCTGAAAGCGAGCTGTTTTTCGTCCCCCGCTTCCTTGCGCTCGATGCGCGGATATCCGGCGACCTTGAGCTTCTGGTCCTTCACCACCTCGGAGAACGCCTTCTGCACCGCATCGCCGATCACTTCCGAGCGCACCTGCGGCCCGTAGCGCTGCGCGACGATCTTGAGCGGAACCTTGCCCGGACGAAATCCGTCGATGCGCACCGTGCGCGAGAGCTTGCGCAAGCGCTGCTCGACCTCGCGATCGATCTGCTCGGCCGGAACCGCCATGTTCAGCCTGCGTTCCAGCTTGCTCAAGGTCTCAATGCTCGTCTGCATTCCCGAAAACCTGTTCCTGGTGCGAAGGAAGGGATTCGAACCCCCATGCCTTGCGGCGCTGGAACCTAAATCCAGTGCGTCTACCCATTCCGCCACCTTCGCGGCGCGGCACTGCGGCGCTCGCGGTCCCTGCTCCGAACCGAACCGTGCAACGTGCGCGCCATTGTACCGCAACCCCTTTATACTGTCAGCCTAAGAGCCTGAAACCCCTTGAAAAATAGGGCAATGCCGGTCGGCCATTACGAAAACTTCCCGGTCGCTTCGCTGCTGCTCCCGGCGCCGCTGCGACATTCCGTGTCGGTCATCTACCGATTCGCGCGCAGCGCGGATGATTTCGCCGACGAAGGCGATCTTGCGCCGCCTGAGCGCCTCGCCCGCCTGGAGGCGTACAGGGCGGAGCTGCGCCGGCTGGAGGCAGGTCAATCTCTCTCGTCGCCGCTTTTTCGTGAGCTTGCCGAAGTGATCGGGAGCCACCGCCTGCCCCTTCGACCTTTCCACGATCTCCTCGACGCCTTCTCCCAGGACGTCACCAAGCTGCGCTACGCGAACTTCGGCGAAGTGATGGACTATTGCCGGCGCTCGGCGGATCCTGTCGGGCGGCTGATGCTGCACCTTTACGGTGAAGCGAAGGACGACAACTTCGCGCGGTCGGATGCGATCTGCTCGGCGCTGCAGCTCATCAACTTCTGGCAGGATGTGGAGATCGATTTCCGCAAGAACCGCATCTACCTGCCGCTGGACGATATGGCGCGATTCGGAGTGAGCGAGGCCCAGATCGGAGCGCGCGACGTCTCGGGAGGATGGTGGAGCCTGATGCGTTTTCAGATCGAGCGCGCGAGAAGCATGATGCTCTCGGGGGCCCCGCTCGCGGTGCGCCTGCCGGGCCGCATCGGCCTGGAAATCCGCTCCGTCGTGCTGGGAGGATTGCGAATCCTGGAAAAGCTCGAGCGCTCGCGCGGCGACGTGTTCCGGCACCGCCCGGTGCTGCGCGCCCTGGACTGGCCGCTGCTGCTCGCGCGCGCGCTGGTGATGCGATGACTCCGGACGAATACTGTCAACAAAAAGCAGCGCAAAGCGGCTCGAGCTTCTACTATTCGTTCCTGTTCCTGCCGCCGGAGCGCAGGCACGCGATCACGGCCCTCTATGCCTTTTGCCGCGAAGTCGACGACGCCGTGGACGAGCCGAGCGAGCCGTCGGCGGCGCGGGCGGCGCTGGCGTGGTGGCGCGGGGAGGTCGCGCAGCTCTTCGCCGGCAACCCGCAGCACCCGGTGACCCGCGCGCTCGCGAGCGCGATCGCGCCGTTCGGGATCACCCAGGCGCGGTTGAACGAGATCATGGACGGCATGGAGATGGACCTGGATCAGAGCCGCTATCTGGATTTCGCGGCGCTGCAGCTCTACTGCCATCGCGTGGCGGGCGTGGTCGGCGCGCTCGCGGCGGCGATCTTCGGCTACGGCAATCCAAGGACGCTCGACTACGCCGAGCGGCTCGGCCTCGCGTTCCAGCTCACCAACATCATCCGCGACGTGGGCGAAGACGCGCGCAAGGGCCGCATCTATCTCCCGGTGGACGAGCTCAGGCAGTTCGAGGTCGCCGCCGCGGACATCCTGAACGGGCGCTACACCGAGAACTTCGCCCGGCTGATGAAGTTCCAGGCCGAGCGCGCCGCGCGCTGCTACGACGAGGCGCTCGCGCTCCTGCCGCCCGAAGACCGGCATGCGCAGCGACCGGGCCTCGTGATGGCGGCGATCTACCGGGCGCTGCTCGACGAGATCGTCCGCGACCGCTTCCAGGTGCTCAAGCAGCGCACCGCGCTCACCCCGGTCCGCAAGCTCTGGATCGCGTGGCGCACCTGGGTCACCGCTTGAACCGCGTCGCCGTCGTCGGCGCCGGCTGGTCAGGCCTCGCCGCGGCCGTGACGCTCGCCGAGCGCGGCGTCCCCGTCACCGTTTTCGAGGCCTCGCGCAGCCTCGGCAGCCGCGCCCGGCGCGTGAGCGTCGACGGCGTCGACCTCGACAACGGCCAGCACATCCTGATCGGCGCCTATCGCGAGACGCTGCGGATGATGCGGTTGGTCGGCGCCGACCTGGACAGGCTCCTGCTTCGCCTGCCCCTCGAGTTGCGCTTTGCCGACGGCTTTCACCTGCGCGCGCCGCGACTCCCCTACCCGCTCAACTTGCTCTTTGCGGTGCTCGGCGCAAAGGGGTTGGATCTCGCTCAAAGCTTCAGCGCACTGCGCTTCATGGCGTCGCTATGGGCCTGCAACTTTCGCATCGAGCCCGACCGGAGCGTCGCGCGACTGCTCGACGAGCATCGGCAGACGGGCGCGCTGCGCACCCACGTCTGGGAACCCCTGTGCGTCTCGGCGCTCAACGCGCCGGTCGAGCGCGCCTCCGCGCAGGTTTTCGTCAACGTGCTGCGCGACGGACTTACGGGCGCGCGCGCGGCGAGCGATCTCCTGATCGCGCGCACCCACCTCGGACGCCTCTTCCCGGAACCCGCCGCGGAATACGTGAAGGCGCGAGGCGGCGCGATCGAGCTCGGCGTGCCGGTGCGCCGCGTCGCGCAGGCCCCGGGCGGATTTCGGCTCAACGACGCTCAGATGTTTTCCCGCGTGGTGATTGCCTGCGGCCCGCACCAGGCGGGACCGCTGCTGGTGCAGTTGCCCGAGCTTGCCGAGGCGCTTTCCCGCATCAGCGCGTTCAGCTACGAACCCATCGTCACCTGCTACCTGAAGTATTCCGAATCGGTATCCCTGCCCGCACCCATGCTCGGCTTCAACGGAGGCATCGTGCAGTGGGTGTTCGACCGCGGCCGGCTTGGAGGGCCGAAGGGCCTGCTCGCGGCGGTGATCAGCGCCTCGGGAGCGCACGAAGAGCTGCCGAAGGAAGCGCTCGTATCGCGAATCGAAACCGAGCTGAAAGCGGCGCTCGGGGAGCTTCCCGCGCCGCAGTGGACACAGGTGATCACGGAACGGCGCGCGACATTTTCTTGCACACCTGCACTCGCGCGGCCCGAAGCGGTTACCGCAGTTCCCGATCTGATGCTCGCAGGAGATTACGTGGCAAGCGAATACCCGGGGACGCTGGAGGCCGCCGTGCGCAGCGGAATTGCTGCGGCGACGGTGGTGGGGAACGATTAAATGCCCGCGCGCTGCCCGTTGCACGCGTCCGCATGCAAGCGGTCGCTAGACGGTCGTCGTCAGCTCTCGCGGGTGGAGGCTCAGATACTCGCGCACTTCAAGCTGCATGCGGTCAATCTCAGCGAGAAACCCAGACACCGCGGCCCGGTAGTTCACCGGATTCGACTCGGTGTTGCGTAGGTGTGCCACTTGAGCCTGAAAGTCGGCGATACGGTCCAGAGTCACCTTGAGCTCTTGATCATTCGCAATCATGACTATACCTCCGTAACTTGCACAATACCCCTTCGCGTCCCATCGCGCTTGAGCTGCCAGCTCAGAATTGACTCCTCCTCGTTGGGGAGGGCGGCGAGTTGGCGCAGCCAGAAGATACTCGCTCCGAAGTGCGCCTGTGCGGCAGCATGGTCGAAAATGAGTCGTGCCTCCCCCGTCACCTGGGTAAGGTCGAACGTGTCGTGCATGATCAAGAACACATCTACGTCGTTTGGGTCGGGTTTCGCGGTCACGAATGAGCCAAAGACGATAAACCGCTTCACGTGACCGGTCGCAGCGGCCAGCTCGTGAACCCGCGCCAAGCGCATTCCAACGATCTTTCGTTGGAACGTGGATTGAGCAAACCGCTCCAGGACCTCCCGAAGCGAAGCATGATGCACACCTTGCGGTAGATCTCCGGTTTCTGTGAAGGAAGGTACTGGCACGAACTATGGCGACTCGGAATTATGCAGACCACAATGGTATCGTTGCCGCCCCGGGACCGTTCGCTATGGATCCGAGCGCATAAAACGACCCAGCTAACCTGCCGCGGCCCCCTGATTGGGCTGCGGCCCTTGTCAGTAGAGGCGGGAACATCTGGATTACCGGAAACGATCCTCGATGGCTGGTCACTCGTGAGCGAGCGGGCTAATGCCGATCTGCGCATCGTTTCTCAGGAGGCTTCCGGCTGGAACGCCCGTGAGAAAGTAATGTTGGTTTCGCAGCCTCTTGAAGGCAGGCGCGGCTTCCACCCCTTTCCCGAAGACTGCATCACTTTCGGAAAGTGGCGCGATGATTTTCTCAACACTACTCTGTCGGTGTTGCGGTGTTACAAGACCGTCGTTGGTCTGATCGGCAATCGTTTTTGCTCCCATCAGGCAGCCGGACCAGAGTCGTAGCGCGATGTTTATCCTTAGCAATGGATCCTGCACATCATCGATACACTCGGCGGTCCTTAAAGCAAGATCACGGATTCGTTCCGCTGTTCGGCTAATCAAAGTAACACCCAAGATCTGCTGAGAGAGTTGAAGGTCTAAACAAAACAAATTGACAACCAGCGGGCCATCAATGTGGTTCACCACTTCAGCCCTCTTCGCGATTGGCTCAAGCGACGCAGGAAGAGCGGGGGGCGCTTTAACAAGTCCTTGCGCAAAAAGGAAGGCCCATTGCATATTGGCGTCGGGCATGGTGTGGGCTCTGCGCGATCAGACTCGCGGCTACCTCTGAAGCAGCGAGGCCGGGAGAAATCTGAGCGGCTCAACAATCCGCATTACCGCGCGCGGCCCTTGCGCGCGTCGGTGCGGATACGGGGGTAGGCATCAGAAGGCCTCATCTAAGTTCTTTGCTTTTTCAAGGCGCGCAAGTGAAGTATATCGCGGACTCTGAAGCGCCCTAATCTTGCCGCCCTGAACTCGGCGAATAGGCTCAATCTTTCGCGCGGGCTCGGCAAAGTTAACGACATATTTGCTTGTATCTCGCCATTGCTTGATGGACGAAACAGGCGCTATATGCGTAATGGCTTGCTCTGGAGTAATGCGGTACGCAGCAATAGTCTTGATTTTTGGGATCATGCTGCTGTGGATTCGTATCTTGTACCACCGGTTTTCGCGTAAGAAGGTCTCGTCAAATCCCTCCTCACGAGCAGGCACTACGATCGTGTCAATATCGGAAGGATCCAGCGTGGCGCCGGAAGATGTCGCCAGCGTGGGCATCGAAGCCTCGGGGGCGACGTCAGCCAAGAAAGGCTCAAACTTGAACACTTGTTCTCTGTTTGGACCCGCGTAACGTTCTAGCGTAAGAATCTCAACGGGAAACTTGAAGCGGCTTATCAGCACGGTTTCCAAGTCGTCGTCTACCTCGTCAATGATGATCAAGGCGTTGAAGCGGTTTGGACCAAAGACCATCCGCTCAAGAAGGTAATCTACGTTCTCATAGCCATGCTGCTCAGCGTACGCTTGGCATTTGGCGAGTGCCTCCGGCCGACCACGTACTGCCTCCTTTACGATGTCTTTTACGACGTGTGGTGCGCCTTCAAAC
Organism: Burkholderiales bacterium; assembly: GCA_035637375.1. Lineage (GTDB taxonomy): Bacteria > Pseudomonadota > Gammaproteobacteria > Burkholderiales > SG8-39 > VBDM01. Next base: position 4,097 of record DASPXL010000371.1, on the reverse strand, counting down.
GATAGAGAGAACTCCAACACTTGCACTGCAATGTGCCGAAGCGGATCATGTTTCGCGAGCTCGTTCTCAACAATGTACAGCTTTGGATCCCGACCGCTGGACAGGTCAAGAAGATAGCCGTCAGGGATGTTTCGGGTGCGACCCTTCTCGCCGATCTTGCGCTTGGCGTCCAAATATATTCGTCGTTCCCCAAATAACGCCGCAGACACTTTGAGGATCGCGTCCTCAAGCTCTCTCTCCTCCTCAAAGGGTAGTTCGTTATAGGTTCTGTCTGGCGTCCAGAGCATGGCGTCGACCTCACGCGAGTCCGGCACGCGTCCGTGTGCGGCGCCGGGTTAAGCGGGAACGGTTTGAACTCTGGCGGGGAGCTTGCTGAGGAGGAGCTCTTTGAGCTCAACTTTGGAGCTGGCGTTATCGATGTCGACGCCGACAAGATTTCCCTTGGCGTCGTAATCCAACACCACACCCTCGGAGATCTCCCGGCTCTCGACGCTCGGCCGCTCGGAGAGGTCGATATACAGCGAATCGGTCTCGGGATGGTAATTGAGCTTCATGGCTTGAACCGTCGATCGAGAAAGGCGCTATGAACTGTCACTTTATCCTCAAGTGTGACGACTCTCAAGTAAGCGGCGTCGACGGCACACCGGAACCCGTTACAAACAGATTTCGGCTATAGCCCGATGGCGCGTAAATCGAGCTGTCTCCCTTTGACGGGCGGACACCAGAAATAGCTGCCGGTCACCGGGCGCGTGAAGCTGAACAGGGCATCCACCGTTCCGTCCTCCACGCCGACCATGCGCTTGAGCAGCGCCTCGAACGCATCGATCGATTTGCCGAACGCGACGAACACCAATCCCGCGCGCGTCGCGTCCGCCCACGGCATCGAGTGGCGCAGGACGAAGGCTTCCGGAGTGAAGCTTTCCTGGGCGGTCCGCTTCACGTGCGCGGAGGGGGGCGCAGCGTCGATCTCCTTGTTGTCGCTCTTGCGCCGGCCGATCGTGTCGTCCTGGTCCTTGCGCGGCTTCGCCGAAAAACTTTCGAGGTCGTGAACCCACTGCTGCACGGCCACGAACGAGGAACCTTCGATGCCGGTTCTCTTGTCGCCTGAAATCGCGGCCTCGACGGCTTTTCCCCCGCGCGGGTTCTCCGTGCCGTCCTCGTAGCCGGTCAGATCGAGCCCGCGGCCGTATTTGAAAGCATCGATTACGCTCGTCGTCTCGAATGCCGGCGCGAGCATCTTCTCGATCGCCCGCCCGCGGAGCACGATCTCGCCGCGGTCTTCGCCTCGCAGCCAGCACCAGAGAGCGGCAGGGGTCGAAGGGATTTCGAAGCCCTCGCCTCTGTAGTGTGGAAACGGGCGCAGTCCCTCGATCTCCTTTTGCAGCGCGAAGAGCAGCAGCGCGCCGAGCCCGACGACGCAAGCTTTCCCGTCGGCGGCCTTGGCCAGAGCCCGCAAGGCTTCCGGCGCATGCGCGCCGTCCTTGAGACCAAAGCTGAGATATCGCGCCGCGCGCGGAATCGGCTCGAGAATTCCCGGCTGCGCGGCCTGCGCGCGCTTGCTTCCCGTCATGTGCGGAGCCTTTTCCTAATGCGGCCGCTGGAATTCCGGAAGCCAGATCAGGTCGGTGACGCCCGGATCGATTCCGCGCTGGACGAGCAGCGTGGTGACCTGCCCGCGGTGGTGCGTCTGGTGGTTGAAAAAATTCGTTACCGCGAACCAGAACGGATAGCGCCTCGGCTGCGGATTGACCATGCTGGTGTAGGCAAGCTCTCCCTCGAACCGCTTTTCCGGAAGCGAATCGACCCACGCGATGATTTCCGCGTCGGTCGAAGCGCGCTCGGCGCGAAGCTCCGCAAAATCGGCGTAGAGCTCCTGGGCGAGCGACTCCACCCTGAAGGGGCGGCCCTTGAAGCGCCCGAGCCAGATCCGGTCGCCTAGAAGCAGATGATTGAGCGTGCCGTGTATCGACTTGAAGAACGCGCCGGCGTCGCGCTTGCGCTCCTCGTCCGAGAGACGCGCGCAGCATTCGTAAATGCGCTCGTTCATCCAGCGGTTATACGCCGCCATCGCTCTTGCGTGGGTCAGAGGATTCATGAAGTGTATCCGTTGCTCTCGTTATTGGCTGGCGCTCTTACTTCCGAAACCGCGCGATCGCATCCGCGACGCGTTCGACTGCGATGATCTCCAGGCCGTCGATTTTCTGCTTCGGCTGGTTGGCCTTCGGGATGATCGCGCGGGTGAAGCCGAGCTTGGCGGCTTCCTTCAGGCGCTCCTGGCCGCGCGGCGCGGGGCGCACCTCGCCGGCGAGTCCTACCTCGCCGAATACCGCGAGCTTTTCGGGGAGCGGCTTGTCGGCGAGCGAGGAGACGATCGCGAGCAGCACCGCCAAGTCTGCCGCGGGCTCGCTTATGCGCACGCCGCCCACGGCGTTCACGAACACGTCCTGGTCGTAGCAGGCGATGCCCGCATGGCGGTGCAGCACCGCGAGCAGCATCGCGAGGCGGTTCTGCTCCAGGCCCACCGTCAGCCGCCGCGGGTTGGGCGCGTGCGCCGCGTCGACCAGCGCCTGGATCTCGACCAGGAGCGGCCGAGTGCCTTCCTGCGCGACCAGAATGCAGGAGCCGGCCACCTCGCCGTTGTGCTGCGAAAGGAAAATCGCCGACGGGTTGGACACGCCGCGCAGGCCCTTGTCGGTCATCGCGAAAACGCCCAGCTCGTTCACCGCCCCGAAGCGGTTCTTGAACGCGCGGATCAGGCGAAAGCTCTGGTGCGTGTCGCCTTCGAAATAGAGCACCGAGTCCACGATGTGCTCGACCACGCGCGGGCCGGCGATCGCGCCCTCCTTGGTGACGTGGCCGACCAGCACGATGACGGCGCCGCTTCCCTTCGCGTAGCGGGTGAGATGCGCCACGCATTCGCGCACCTGCGCGACCGAGCCGGGAGCGGAAGTGAGGCTCTCCGAATAGAGCGTCTGGATCGAGTCGACGACCGCGATCTCGGGCTTCGCCTTCTCGAGCGTCGCGAGGATGCGCTCCAGCTGGATTTCGGCGAGGAGCTCGAGCTTTCCCGAGTCGAGCGCGAGGCGCTGCGCGCGCAGCGCCACCTGCTCGGCGGACTCTTCGCCGGTCACGTAGATGGACTTGTGCGCCGCGCTCATCTGCGCGAGCGCCTGCAGGAGGAGCGTCGACTTGCCCACCCCCGGATCGCCGCCGATCAGCACCACCTCGCCCGCGACGAAGCCGCCGCCGAGGACGCGGTCGAGCTCGCCGATCCCGCTCGGGATGCGCTGCGCCTCGCGCGCGCTCACCTCGGCGAGGCGCTTCAGCTCGGAACTTTTCGCGACGCCGGCGAAGCGGTGCTTCGCCGCGCCTTCGGCGATGCTTTCGACCAGCGTGTTCCACGCGCCGCAGTGCGGGCACTGCCCCTGCCACTTCGGCGACTCGCCGCCGCATTCGGTGCAGGCGTAGATGGTTCTCGCCTTCGCCATCAGTCCGCTTCCACAACGGGCACGCGCGGCGAAAGCGCACAGAGCAGCTCGTAGCTCACCGTGCCCGCACTCGCCGCGACTTCGTCGGCGGACAGCCCCTCGCCCCACAGCGTGACGGGCGAGCCGATCGCCGCCTCCGGGATCCCGGTGAGATCGGCGAACAGCATGTCCATCGCCACGCGGCCCAGCGTGCGCGTGCGTTTGCCGCATACGAGGATCGGCGTGCCGGTGGGCGCATGGCGCGGATAGCCGTCGGCGTAACCGCAGGCGACGATGCCGACCCGCACCGGACCGTCGGCGATGAAAGCGCAGCCGTAGCCGACGCTGTCGCCTGCGCCAAGCTCGCGCACCGCGACGAGCTCGCTCGAAAGCGTCATCACCGGCCTCAATCCCAGTTTTTCCGCGCTCTCGTCCGGAAAGGGCGAGCAGCCGTACAGCATGATGCCGGGCCTCACCCAGTCGGCGTGGGTCTCGGGGTAGCGCAGGATCGCCGCCGAGTTGGCGAGACTTCGCGGAAACTTCGCTCCCGCCGTCGCCGCGTCGAAGCGTTCGAGCTGCCACCCCACGCCGCGCTTCCCGTCGGCATCGGCAAAATGCGTCATGAGCGTG
>DASPXL010000370.1:0-3836 GCA_035637375.1 Burkholderiales bacterium | reverse complement strand
GACCGATACGACGCTTCCGCTCGCGAAGAGCTCCATCAACGAAACCGACACCATCGTCCGCGTCCAGGACGGAAACATCGTCGCCCTGGGCGGACTGATGAAGCTCGATGTCGCGAACGACCGTTCCGGCATTCCCTTGCTCCAGGATCTCCCGGGCGTCGGTGTATTGTTCGGGAACACCACCCGGACCAGGACCAAAAGAGAGCTCGTCATCCTGCTGAAGCCGACCGTCATCAAGGGCGAAAGGGACTGGGAGGAGGGCGCCCAGCAGACGCGCGACCGGATGCAGAACTTCGGAAGCGGCGAGTGGATCTCCCCGCTCGGGAGACCGTAGTGATCTATCTTTCCCACTTCGGCCTGCGCGAGGCTCCGTTCGGGATCACTCCCGACACGAGTTTTTTCTACGCCTGCGCGAGCAGCCAGGAGGCGCTGAACACGCTGCTGGTCGCCGTCGCGAACGGCGAAGGCTTCATCAAGGTCACCGGCGAAGTGGGCACCGGCAAGACGCTGCTTTGCCGGAAGTTCCTCGCCACGCTCGAGGACAACTGGGCGAGCGCCTACATTCCCAATCCGAATCTGGAGCCGAGGACGCTGCTCCTCGCGCTCGCCGAGGAGCTGGGGGCGAAGCTCGACAGCGGCCTCGACCAGCACCATCTGCTCAAAGCCCTCAATCTCGCGCTCCTCGATTTCGCGCGCGAGAAAAAGCGCGTGGTGGTGTGCCTCGACGAGACCCAGGCGATGCCGCTCGAATCGCTCGAGACGCTGCGGCTGCTCACCAATCTTGAAACCGAGAAGCGCAAGCTCGCGCAGGTGATCCTGTTCGGCCAGCCCGAGCTCGACCAGAGGCTCGAGCACGAGTCGATCCGGCAGCTGCGCCAGCGCATCACTTTCCAGCACCATATGGGCACGCTCACGCGCGAGGAGACCGAGCATTATCTCGCGCACCGCCTGGCGATCGCCGGCTATTCGGGCGACCGGGTGTTCACTTCCGCGGCGGCCGCGAGGATTTATCGCGCGAGCCGCGGCGTTCCGCGGCTCGTCAATATTCTCGCCAGCAAGGCGATGATGCTCGCCTACGGCGAGGGCACCCGCAAAGTGGCGGCGCGGCACGCGCGCGCGGCGAGCGCCGATACGCCGGCTTCGTTCGCGCTGCCGCGCGCCTGGCTCTGGCTTGCGCTCGCCTGCATCGCGTTTTCGAGCATCGGCTGGATGATCCTCAGATGAGCCTCATCAACCGGATGCTCCGGGACCTCGACAAGCGCCACGCGCCGCAGGGCGGCAGGACGGGACCCGCCTCCGCGGCGCTGGCGGAGCACGTCCATTCGGTGCCCGCGCGCAAGCTCGCCTCCGATTTCTTCTGGCGCGCCATGGCCATGCTGATGCTCTTCGCGATCGCATGGGTTGCGTGGCTGGTGTGGCAGTTGAGCCCGCGCCCGGTGGTCACCGAGATCGTCCTGCAGTCCTTCCAGGAAAAGGTCTCCCCTCCGAAGGCCGCGGCGTCGCCGCCGGCGCTCTCCGCCGCTCCCGGGCCCCGGCCCGCGGCCGCCGCAAGTCCCGCTTCCAAGCCGGCGCCGACGGCGGTCGCGAAAGCGCGCCCGGCTGCGCAGACCCGGAGAACGAACGTCGACATGCTGCGGCTGGCGACCGAGCTGACGACTCCCATTCCAAAGCGAAGCGCGAGACTCTCCCGGTCCGCTCCCAAGAAAGCTCCGAGCGCGCCGCAGATCGCGTCCGTCCAGCCGGCCGGCCTCGGCGATGCCGCGCCCGGCAGGATCGACCGGCGTCCGACCACCACGCGGCGCGATCGCGCGGAAAACGAGTTTCGCCGCGCCGTCTACTTCATCAATCAGGGCCGCATCGCCGAAGGCATGGACGGCTTCCGCGTCGCCCTGCAGATCGACCCCGGACACGAAGCGGCGCGCCAGACGCTGGTGGCGCTTCTGCTCGAATCCAAGCGCGTCGACGACGCGGCCGGCGTTCTGCGGCAGGGACTCGCCTTCAACGCGGAGAACACCGGTTTTGCGATGCTGCTTGCGCGGATCATGGTCGAGCGCAGCGATGTCTCGGCGGCTCTGTCCCTGCTGCAGAAGCACGCGGCGCCCTCCGACCGCAATCCCGACTTTCACGGCTTCGCCGCGGCGCTCTACCAGCGGCTCGAGCGCCACAAGGAGGCGATCGAGCAGTACCAGACGGCGCTGCGTCTCGCGCCGTCGGGGAGCGTGTGGTGGGTGGGCCTCGCGATCTCGTACCAGGCCGTCGACCGGCCCAAGGATGCGCTCGAGGCCTTCACGCGCGCCAAGTCGGCGGGGAATCTCGCGCCCGAATTGATCGCCTTCGTCGACCAGCGGCTCAGGCAGCTCCAGTAGCCGCGCGCGGGCGATGCGGGACCGCTATCGGGAGTTCTACGACAGCTTCAGATGGGACGTGCCGGCCCGATTCAACATCGGCACGGCTTGCTGCGGCCGGCACGCGCATGACCGTTCCCGAGTCGCCCTCCGTTGGGAGGACGAGGACGGTGCCACCGCCGCCTACACCTTCCGGGATCTGCAGCAGCAGGCGAACCGCTTGTCGAACGCGCTCGCGGGTCTCGGCGTCAAGCGCGGCGACCGCGTCGGCATCGTGCTGCCGCAGCGGCCCGAAACGGCGGTCGCGCATATCGCCTGCTACCAGATGGGCGCCGTGGCGATGCCGCTTTCGGTGCTGTTCGGTCCGGATGCGCTGGAATACCGCCTGCAGAACGGCGAGACGATCGCCGCGCTCGTCGATCCCGCATCGCTGCCGAATCTGGCCCAGGTCCGCGACAGGCTGCCGCATCTCAAGCTGGTCGTCGGCGTTGCCGGCGCCCGGGAGTCCTGGACGCAGCCGTGGGAAGCGCTCCTCGAGAAGGCTTCAGGTCATTTCAGTCCGGTCGATACCGCAGCGGACGATCCGGCGCTGCTCATCTATACCAGTGGTACCACAGGTCCGCCCAAGGGAGCGCTTATGCCGCAGCGCGTGCTGCTCGGAAATATCCCCGGCTTCGTGTATTCGCACGATTTGTACCCGCGATCCGGCGACCTGTTCTGGTCCCCGGCCGACTGGGCCTGGACCGGCGGCCTGATGGACGCGCTGCTCCCGTCGCTGTACCACGGGTATCCGCTGCTCGGGTACCGCGGCCGCTTCGATCCCGAAAAGGCGTTCTCGCTGATGGAGAAGTACGGCGTGCGCAACACGTTCCTGTTCCCCACGGCGCTCAAGATGATGATGAAAGCGGTGCCGCAGCCGAAGAAGCGTTATGAGCTTTCGCTGCGCTCCATCATGAGCGCCGGCGAGTCCGTGGGAGAGACGGTGTTCGCGTGGAGCCGCGAGGCGCTCGGCGTCACCGTCAACGAGATGTTCGGCCAGACCGAGATCAACTATATCGTGGGCAACTCGCACACCTTGTGGCCGGCCAAGCCGGGCTCGATCGGCCGGCCGTATCCGGGCCACCGCGTCGCCTGCATCGATGATGCGGGAAACGAAGTTCCGGCGGGCGAAATCGGGGAAGTGGCGGCTTGGGACGAGGGCGATCCGGTTTTCTTCCTCGAGTACTGGAAGAATCCGGAAGCGACGCGAAAGAAATACACGGGCAAGTGGTGCCGCACCGGTGATCTCGCGAAGCGCGACGAGGACGGTGACTTCTGGTACCAGGGCCGCGCCGACGACATGTTCAAGAGCGCCGGATATCGCATCGGCCCCTCCGAGATCGAGAACTGCCTGGTCAAGCATCCCGCCGTCGCCAACGCCGCGGTGGTGGGCAGCCCCGACCCGGAGCGCACCAATGTCGTGAAAGCCTTCATCGTGCTCACCCCCGAATA
>DASPXL010000369.1:0-5389 GCA_035637375.1 Burkholderiales bacterium | reverse complement strand
GGCGAGACCGGCTCGGCGCCGTTGAAGGCGAAGCGCCAGCTGCTCAGGTCCAGGCCCTCGATGTCGGCGTCCTCGACCTTGCGCAGCGCGAGCTCGTAGCAGAAATTCGGCCCGCCGGAGAGCGTGCCGCGGTGCCGGTGGATCGCCCACAGCCAGCGCTCCGGGCGCGCGAGGAAGGTGAGGGGAGACATCACCGGATACTTGAACCCGTAGATGAGGCTCCCCATCCAGGCGCCTATCAATCCCATGTCGTGGTAGAGCGGGAGCCAGCTCACGAACACGTCCTCCGGCGTCACGCGTAAGGCCCGGCCCATCGCGCGGATGTTGGTGAGCAGATTGGCGTGGGTCAGGACGACGCCTTTGGGGCTGCCGGTGCTGCCCGAGGTGTATTGCAGCATGGCGATGTCCTGAGGCTTCACGCGGTGCAGGGGTGCGAGCGGCCCGGGGCGCGCAAGATCGTCCGGCGTCACCACGCTCCTGAGCGTACTCACCCGCGGCTTGAGCAGCAGCGCGATCGGCTTCGCCTGCGGGACCGTGATCAGCATTTCGACCAGCGCGTTCGACAGGATGCCGGCGTGCCGGCGCAGGTGATCCTCGATCTGGGAAGCGCGCGCCGGCGGGTAGATCGGGACCGGAACGCCCCCGGCGAGGAGGACGCCGAAGAAGCTGTAGAAGTAATCGACGCCGGTCGGCAGCATGATCGCGACCGCCCCTGCCGGCTGCAGGTCCCGGTCGAGCAGTCCCGCGGCGACTGCGCGGGCCGCCCTTTCGAGCGCGGCATAGGTGACGGTCTGCTCCTCGCCCGAGTCGTCCTGGAGCACGATGTGGGGGCGCTCCGGGTGCCGGGCGACGTGCCACTCGAGGACTTCGACGAGCGTCGCCGCGCGGTCCGGTGTCGCGGACTCCTCGGCCAGCATCGACGCGCGCTCAAGCGGCGCGGAGCGCGAAGCGGGATTCGCGGCGTGAATAGCGCGCAGCAAGTCGCGCGGAGTCTCGGCGCTCGCCATCACGCTCTGCGGAAGGCTCAGGGCGAAACGGCGCTCCAGGCGCAGAAACAGCTCCACGCGTCCGAGGCTGTCGAATCCGTAATCGTGCTCGAGCCGGCCGTCGAGCGACGCCGGCGGGGCCTGACGCGCGGGATGAAGCTCGGCGGCGAGCTGCCGTACGGTCTCGAGCAGCGTTTCGGCGCTCGCCGGAGCGCCGCCGCTCCGGATCTTCTCCACTTTTTGATCCTTGCAGGTGTTCAGAAGCACCGCAACCCGCCCTTTGCCCGGGACGACCGTGTCGGGAGCGATCTCCGCGAGCGGCGCGAGCACGAATGCGCGTTCGTGCATTCGCGGGTGGGGAACGACAAGCCCGGGCTCGTCGACAACCTCATCGCCATAGAGGAGCAGATCGAGGTCGAGCGTGCGCGGGGCGCCGGGGGATTCGCGCCTGCGGCCGAAGCGCGCCTCGATCGCGAGCAGCTCATCGAGCAGCGCCAGGGCGCTCAATCTCGTCTCGATTTCTGCGACCGCGTTGATAAAGTCGGGCTGCTCGCCCACGCCGACCGGCGCGCTGCGGTAGAGCGAAGACGCGCTGACGAGGCGTGTCTTGGGGATCTCCCCGAGCGCGGCGATGGCGCGGCGCACCTGGGCTTCGGGTCGCCCTAGATTCGCTCCCAGCCCGACGAAGGCCTTGACCGACGGCATCTCAGGCCGGCGCGGCGTCGGGCGGCGGCGCGGCGCTTCCCCTGCGCCGGCGTCTGCGGCGGCGCCTCTGATCGCCCGGCTGCGGCGCGAGCAGCATGGCGTTGCGCTCGGCTTCCCCCGCGTGCTGGAATTTCTCCCACCATTGCGCGAGCTCTTCCGGCACTTCGCCGTTTGCGGCCCTCAGGACGAGGAAATCGTATCCCGCGCGGAATCTTTCGTGCATCAGGAGCGCGAAGGGGCGGCGGCCGCTCCTTTGCTCGAAGCGCGGCTGCGACGCCCAGATCTCCTTCATGATCGCGGTGAAGCGCCGTGGGATGGCGAGCTTGTCGGTCTGAATGTCGAGCACCGCGTCCATCGCCTGGTAGAGCGCCGGGATCGGCTTCAGTCCCCGCTGCTGGGCTTTTTTCCACGCCGCGAGCACCTCGTGCCACAGGAGCGCCGCGAACAGGAACGCCGGCGACACGGACTTCCCCGAGCGCACCCGGCTGTCGGTCTGCTCGAGCGCGAGAGTGACGAAGCGCTCCCCCATCGGCTGCTCGAACATGACGTCGAGCAGCGGCAGGAGGCCTCGGTGCAGGCCTTCGCTGCGCAGTTGGCGCAAGCTCGTCGCCGCGTGGCCCGAGAGCAGCAGCTTCTGCATTTCCTCGTACACCCGCGACGGCGGCACGTTCTCCAGGAGATGCGCCATCTCGCTGATGGGTTTTCTCGTGCGCTCGTCGATGGCGAAGCCGAGCTTCGCCGCGAAGCGCGCGGCGCGCAGCATCCGCACCGGGTCCTCGCGGTAGCGCGCCCGCGCGTCGCCGATGACGCGCACGGACTTGCGCCGCAGGTCTCTCAGGCCGTTGTGGTAGTCGAGGATGGTCTCGCTGGAAGGGTCGTAGTACAGGGCGTTGACCGTGAAGTCGCGCCGGATGGCGTCGTCCTCGCGCGTGCCGTAGATGTTGTCGCGAAGCACCCGCCCGTGCTCGTCGGTTTCCGACGCGGTGCGCGCGCGAAAGGTCGAGACCTCCACCGTCTCCTCGCCGAACATGACGTGCACCAGCTTGAAGCGCCGGCCGATCAGGCGCGAGCGCCGGAAGAGCTTGTGCACTTCCTCCGGGGATGCGTCGGTGGCGGCGTCGAAGTCCTTCGGTTTCAGGCCGAGCAGAAGGTCGCGCACCGCGCCGCCGACCACGTAGGCCTCGTAGCCGTGGCTCTGCAGCACCTCGCACACCTTGCGCGCCCCGTGCGAGATCGCCTCGCGGCCGATGCCGTGCTGCTCCTTCGGGGTGAACCTCGGCTCGGAGCCGAGCCGGAGAACGCGCCGGATGAATTTCTTGATCAAGAGGGAAGGAAACTCCTGGCGCCGGCCTCATCCAGACGGCACTGGTACAGCGCCTCGAGGTTGGCTTGGGTGAGCATTTCGCTTGAGCGCCCCAGGCTCGCGCGGCCGGCATCATACAGCAAAACCGAGAAGCCGCAGTGCCGCGCGGCGTGCCCCGGCTCGTGCAGCGCCGCGAGCACGGTCTTTCCGTCCGCGGCGCACGCGGAAAGCAAGCGCATCACCTGCGCCTGGTGGCGCAGGTCGAGATGCTGCAACGGCTCGTCGAGGAGCAGGATCTCCGCGTCCTGCACGAGGACCTGAGCGATGCGCGAGCGCTGGCGCTCTCCGCCCGAGAGCGTGCGATAGGCTTGGGCCGAATGATCGGCGAGATCGAGCTCGGCGAGCGTCGCCTGAGCGAGCGCGGCGCCTTCCGCGTCGCGGCCCCAGGCGCTCTTCGAGTGCGGATAGCGGCCGAGCATGACGTAATCGAGCACGCTGCCCCAGAAACCGGTGTCCTCGTCCTGGGGCAGCACGGCGACGCGCCGGGCGAGATCGCCGCGCCGGTGCGCGCCGAGTGGAATTCCGTCGAGCGCGATCGTGCCCGATTGCGGGGAGCGCAGGCCGGCGAGGGCGAGAATAAGGCTCGTCTTGCCTGCGCCGTTGCGACCGAGCAGCGCCCAGCATTGCCCCGGCGCGAGCGAAAGCTCGAGTGCACTGATGAGCTCGCGGCCGCCGATACTCAGCTTGAGTCCTTCGGCCCGGAGCATCAGCGCGACCTCGCGAGGAGGAGAAGCAGCACCGGAACGCCGATCAGCGCGGTGACGACTCCGACAGGGAGCTCCGTGGGTGCGGCTAGCGAGCGCGCGAGCGTGTCGGCGAGCGCAAGCAGGCTTCCGCCGAGGCAGGCCGCGAGCGGTAAAAGGGCCTTGTGGCGATGGATGCCGCAAAGCCGCAGCAGGTGCGGCACCACCAGTCCCACGAAACCGATCGAGCCGCCCAGCAGGACCGCGGCGACCGTCGCGACCGTGGCGCAGCCGAAGGCGACCGATTGGAGCCGCGTCACCGCGACGCCGAGCGAGCGCGCCTTGTCTTCGCCGAGAATCAGCACGTCGAGCGCCGCGGACTGGGAAAAAGCGAGCGCCGAGCACGCCGCGAGCGCGGCGAGCGCGGCGGTCGGGTCGCCCGCGGGCGAGAGGTCGCCGAGCAGCCAGAAGAGCATTCCCTGCACCTGGGAGGAGGGCGCGAGCGAGAGCATCAGGCCGACCGTCGCGCCGAATCCCGAAGCGAGCGCGACCCCGGTGAGCAGCACCCGGTAGGGGTTCCACCCCGAGCGCCCCAGCGAGAACGCGAAGACCGCGCCGGCGGCGATCGAGGCGCCGGCGAGCGCGGCGAGATTCATGCCCGCAGCGGCGACCCCGAGCAGCATCGCAGCGAGCGCTCCGGCAGCGGCCCCGCCGGAGACGCCGAGAATGTACGGATCGGCAAGCGGGTTTCTCAAGAGCACCTGAAGCAGCGCTCCGGCCAGCGCGAGCAGCCCCCCGCAGGCGAACCCGGCGAGCGCCCTCGGCGCGCGCACGCCCCAGACTATCTCGCGCGCGACCTCGTCGCCGCGGCCAAGGAGCGCATCGGCGAGCTGCGCCACGCTCAGCTCGACGCTGCCGAAGGCGATCGCCAGCGCAAGGCTCGCCGGAACGAGCGCGACGACGAGGACGGTAACGGTCTTCATTCCAGGCTGATCACCCGCCATCCGCGAGCGAGCGCCTCGCGGCGCAGCGTCTCGTCGGGGTCCACCGCGACGGGGTGCGTGACGCGCTCGAGGAGCGGCAGGTCGTTCAGCGAGTCGCTGTAGAACCAGCTCGACGAAAACGAGGCGAGCGTCTGTCCCCGCCCGACTAGCCATTCCGCGAGGCGCGTCACCTTGCCCTGGCGGAAGCAGGGCACACCCGAGGGCCTGCCGGTGAACCTTCCGTCGCGGACCTCGAGCTCGGTTGCGAGAAGGTGATCGACGCCGAACTCGCGTGCGATCGGCGCGGTGATGAAAGCGTTGGTCGATGTGACGATCGCGCAGAGGTGGTTTTCCCCGAGGTGCCGCTGCACGAGCTTCATTGCCTTCGGTCGTATCAGGGGTTTTACCTTCGCCTGCATGAATTCCCCGTGCCAGTCCTCTAGCTTCGCGCGGGGGTAGCGCGCAAGCGGCGCGAGCTGGAAATCGAGAAACTCGTGAATATCGAGCCTGCCGGCCTTGTACTGGCGGGAAAACCGTTCGTTCTTCGCCTCGTATTCGGCGCGCTGGAGCACTCCGCGCTCGATCAGGAACTGCGCCCACTCGTAGTCGCTGTCCCCGGAGAGCAGCGTGTTGTCGAGATCGAACAGGGCGAGCTCCAACGGGCGTCTT
>DASPXL010000368.1:0-1922 GCA_035637375.1 Burkholderiales bacterium | reverse complement strand
TTGTGCGACAAAATTGACCAGCTCGCCGGCCTTGAGCCGCGCGGTGAAGTCCGGAGTAACCCCGGCGATGAGACTCACCTTGTCGCCTTCGGTCGAGCCGAGCACGATAGCCGCCGACTTCAGCTTGTCCTTCAACTTGTCGAGCGTTTCGCGCAGGGTTTTCGCATCGGCGCCGTCGAGCGTGGCCGCGAGTACCTTGATGCCTTTGACCTCGACTGCCTGCGCCGCCAGATCCTCGCCCTGGCTCGAGGCGAGCTTCGACTTCAGGCGCGCGAGCTCCTTTTCGAGCGCCCTTTTCTCCTCCCGCTCCGCCTTGAGCTTTTCCTTCAACGCGTCGCCTGACGCCTGATAGAAGCCTTCGACGAAATGCCGCTCGTCTTCCATTTCCTGCACCCAGGCGAGCGCGCCTTCGCCCGTGGTCGCCTCGATGCGGCGCACGCCCGCCGCCACGCCGCCCTGGGACGTGATCTTGAAAAATCCGATGTCGCCGGTGCGCGCCACGTGCGTGCCGCCGCACAGCTCGCGCGAGGAGCCGATGTCGAGCACGCGCACCTCGTCGCCGTACTTCTCGCCGAACAGCGCCATGGCGCCGCCCTTGACGGCATCGTCGAACTTCATGATGCGCGCCGAAGTCGCCTCGTTCCTGAGGATTTCGGCGTTCACCATCGCCTCGACGCGGCGGATCTGCTCGTCGGTCATCGGCTTGTCGTGAGAAAAGTCGAAGCGCGTTTTCTCGGCATCCACGAGCGACCCTTTCTGCTGCACGTGCGGCCCCAGCACCTCGCGCAGCGCCTTATGCATCAGGTGCGTCGCCGAATGGTTGCGCATAGTGCGCGCGCGCTGCAATGCATCCACTTTCGCCTTCACCTTGTCGCCGACCTGCAACCTGCCCGTCTTGAGCACGCCTTGATGTCCGAAGACTTCGGATTGGATCTTCTGCGTGTCGGAAACCGCGAAGGTACCACCGGCGGCGACGAGCTCGCCCCCATCGCCCACTTGCCCGCCCGATTCGGCGTAGAACGGGGTCTTGTCCAGCACCACGACGGCGGCTTCGCCTGCGGCGATGGCCGGCACTGAAGTCCCTTCCTTGTAGAGAGCTGCGACCTTCGCGTCGTCGAGCACAAGCGTGTCGTAGCCGCGGAACTCGGTCGCACCTCCGGAATACGCGACGCCCGCCTCCATCTTGAATTTGCCCGCCGCTCGGGCGCGCTCGCGCTGCCGCTCCATCGCCGCCTCGAATCCCGCGTGGTCGATCATGATGCCGCGCTCGCGCGCTATGTCGGCTGTGAGGTCGACCGGAAATCCGAAAGTGTCGTAGAGCTGGAACACGGTCTCGCCGTCGAGCATGCGGTCCTCACGGTGCAGCGCGCCTTCCAGCACTCTCATGCCGTTTTCAAGCGTCTCGGCGAAGCGCTCCTCCTCGGCCTTGAGCACCTGCGTGACGCGCTCCTGCGCTCTCGGCAGTTCCGGATATGCCTCACCCATCGCGCGAGACAGGTCCGCGACAAGGCGGTGGAAGAAAGGCTCCTTGCGACCGAGCTTGTAGCCATGACGGATCGCGCGCCGGACGATGCGGCGAAGCACATAACCCCGGCCTTCGTTTCCCGGGATGACGCCGTCCACGATGAGGAACGAACAGGCGCGGATGTGATCGGCGATCACCTTCAGCGAATTGTTCGAGAGATCCTTTGTCCCGGTCTCGCGCGCCGCGCCGCGGATGAGGTCCTGGAAGAGGTCGATCTCGTAATTGGAGTGCATGCCCTGCAGCACCGCCGCGACGCGCTCAAGGCCCATTCCGGTATCGACCGAAGGCTTGGGCAGCGGATGGAGCTTCCCCGACTCGTCGCGGTTGAACTGCATGAAGACCAGATTCCAGATCTCGATGTAGCGGTCGCCTTCGGCTTCGCTCGATCCAGGCGGGC
>DASPXL010000367.1:0-3000 GCA_035637375.1 Burkholderiales bacterium | reverse complement strand
GGCAGATATTTTCGAAAGAATTTTCTCGGCACGGGCGACTAGCATATCAACCCCGGCGTATCTCGGCCGTTACTGTCGCATGAGGACTCGCGAAGCACGCCCTTGAGACTCGCCGCGCTCGGCTTCGCGCTCGGCGTCTGGCACTTGCAGCGCCAGCCGGTCCTGCCGGAGATGGGGTGGCTCGCGTTCGCGGCTTGCGCGACCTTCGCCGCGCTCGCGGCAGGGTATTTCCGGCGTACCGGCGCGGTCGTTTCGTCGGCGCTTGCGTTCGCCGGATTCGCCGTTCTCGGCTTCGTCTGGGCGGCCGCGTTTGCGCGCGAGCGCCTCTCCGACCGGCTCGATCCGGCGCTCGAGGCGCGCGATGTCGTCCTCACCGGCGTCGTCGCCGGCCTCCCGCAGGCCCTGGAGCGCGGCGTGCGTTTCGATTTCGACGTGGAATCGTCCGAACCAGGCGTACCGCAGCGCGTCGCGCTTTCCTGGTACGAAGGATTTTCCCCGGATGGGTCCCGGGGGGTCCGCCCGGTGCGGGCCGGGGAGCGCTGGCGCTTCACGGCGCGGCTGCGCCGTCCGCACGGCAGCGCCAATCCGCACGGGTTCGACTACGAAGCCTGGCTGCTCGAGCGCGGCATACGCGCGACCGGCTACGTGAGAATGCCCTCGCGCCGCGGAGCCGGTGAGCGCGCGCCGCCCGAGCGTCTTGCGGACACGGTGCCGCGGCCGCGGTACTGGATCGAGACGCTGCGCGAGACGGCGCGAGAAAAAATCCTCGGCGTGCTGCCCGAGCGCGCTTACGCGGGCGTTTTGATCGCGCTCGCGATCGGCGACCAGCAGGCGATCGATGCCGGCCAGTGGCGGCTGTTCGCCCGCACCGGCGTGAGCCACCTGATGAGCATCTCGGGACTGCACGTCACGATGATTGCGGGCCTGTTCGCGATGCTCGTGTCCTGGTGCTGGCGGAGAAGCGAGTTCCTCGCGCTCGCGCTGCCCGCGCAGAAGGCCGCGGCGCTCGCGGGCTTTCTCGCCGCGTTTGCCTACTGCCTCGTCTCCGGATTCGCCGTTCCGGCGCAGCGCACGCTCTACATGGTCGGCGTGGTCGCGGCCGCGCTCTGGCTGGGGCGCGCGACGAGCGCCTCGCGGGTGCTCGCCGCCGCGCTTCTCATCGTCCTCGCGCTCGATCCCTGGGCGGTTTTGTCGCCCGGGTTCTGGCTCTCGTTCGCCGCGGTCGCAGTGATCTTCTACGTGGCCGCCGGGCGCAGCGTGCAGCCGCATTGGCTCGCGCAATGGGGGCGCGTGCAGTGGGCGGTCACGGTCGGCCTCGCACCGCTCTTGCTCGTGCTGTTCCAGCAGGTGTCGCTCGTCTCTCCCATCGCCAACGCGGTCGCGATTCCGCTGGTGAGCTTCGTCATCACCCCGCTGGCGCTGGCCGGAGCCGTGCTGCCGCTCGACTGGCCCCTCGAGCTGGGACACGCGATTCTCGAGCTCCTGATGGCGATGCTCGAGTGGCTTGCGCGGCTTCCGAGCGCGGTCTGGCATCAGCACGCCCCGCTCGCCTGGACCGTGCCGCTCGCGCTCGCGGGCATCGCGTGGCTGCTGCTCCCGCGCGGCTTTCCGGCAAGGGCGCTCGGGCTCGTCCTCGTGCTGCCGCTTTTCGCGGCGAGCCCTGCGGGGCCCCGGGCGGGCGAGCTCTGGATCACCGTGCTCGACGTGGGCCAGGGGCTTTCGGTGCTCGCGCGCACCGAGCGGCACGCGCTGCTCTACGACGCCGGGCCGGCGTTCAACGCCGCTGCGGACTCGGGCAGCCGCGTCATTGTTCCCTACCTCCGCGGCGAGGGGATAGCTGCGCTCGACGCGCTGGTCGTGTCGCACGACGACCGCGACCACTCGGGCGGCGCCGCCTCGGTGCTCGAGGCGATCCCGGTGGGCGTGCTGTGGTCGTCGCTTTCCCCGGACCACGCTGTCCTCGAAGCCGCCGCGTGGCGCGCGCCGTGCAGGGCGGAGCGCAAGTGGCTTTGGGATGGCGTCGCCTTCGAATTTCTCCACCCGCAAGAGGACATTCCCGCAGGGCGCGCGGCGCGGGCGAACAACCGGAGCTGCGTCCTGCGAATCGAGGCCCCCGGGGGCCGAGTGCTGCTCGCGGGCGACATCGAGCGCGCGGCCGAGCACGAGCTTCTCCGGCGCGCGCCCGGGCTCCTGCGTGCGGAAGTGCTGCTCGTGCCGCACCACGGAAGCGCGACCTCGTCGGCGCCCGAGTTCGTGAAGCGGGTGGCGCCGCGCTATGCGGTGTTCACGGTCGGCTACCGCAACCGCTTCGGCCATCCACGCGAGGACGTGCTCGCGCGCTACCGCGAGGCCGGGAGCGAGCTGCTTCGCACCGACGCGGCCGGGGCGATCCGCTTGCGCTTCGAGCCGGGAAACCTGTGGGTGGACGCCGAGCGCGATCGTGCCCGCCGCTACTGGCACGAGTCGTGAGCGGCTATACTCCGCGAAGCGAGAAGGCGGCTTGAACCTGACTGCGACGATCACGGTAAAGGGCGATCCCGGGCTGCTCCGGGAGTACCGCGCTCACGTCAACCGCCTCCTCGATGAAGAAGGCGGCGATTCCTACCGCGAGCTGCACGCCGGGGGGCAGCTCGAGTACCGCTTCAAGCTGCGCGGCGGAATTCCCTTTCCGCCTTTCGTCGCGGCTTCGCAGGCGTTTCCGGAGCTGATAGTCGAAGTCGACTGGACCGCGGCGGGCGAAGGCCGAAGCGGCCGCGCGATCATCCAGAACGGCGTGCTGCGCGAGCAGGCCGCGCAGACTCACGCTCCGGCCGGGGCCGCGCTGCACGAGGTGCGCGCCGATGCGGACGGCCGTCTTAGGCTCGCGGTGACCTGCGCGCGCTGGCGCGAGTTCTGGCACGGATACGCGATCGCTTCGGACCAGCACGCTTTCTTCAGGATCGCCGGGAGTCCCGGCGCCTGCGAGCTCTTCGCTTCCGACGGCGTCGAGGCCGAATGGGC
>DASPXL010000366.1:0-2714 GCA_035637375.1 Burkholderiales bacterium | reverse complement strand
TCGACGAAAGCCGCCTCATCGGGGTTGAGATAGGCGTAGGCGGCGTTGGTGTTCGCGGCCGCCGGCGCACCCTGCTGGGCTTCCGCGGGGCGCGGCAGCGAGACTGTTGCGGCAGCGGCGCTGCCGGCCACGGCGCTTTTCAGAAAAGCGCGGCGATCGAATCCGTCGTCTTTCATCGCTCCTCCTTTGCAGAATCAGGCCTGCGAATCCCGACAGAAGTATAAACCCCCGCGAGGCGCGGGCGGCGCATCACGGCGACTTGCCGCCCCTCAAAACGAGTAGAGCTTCGCCGGATTGTCCACGAGGATTTTCCTGCGGATCCCCGCATCGGGCGCCCACACGGGCAGCAGGTTCAGCACCAGTCCGTCGTCGACCTGGAAGAGCGGCGTCAGCTCCGTAGGCTTGCGTCCGGAGCCCGAATTCGGATGCGGCCAGTTCGTCCCCCAGAGCATGCGCTCGGGGTTCGCGGCGATCAGCGCCTTGGCGAGCGGTACGAAGGCGGAATAGTCCGGTCTCGGGCCGGCCGTGACCGAGATCTTGACGTAGGCCTTTCCCGACCGCACCAGCTCCACCAGCTCGGGAAATCCCGGCTGCTGCGGGCCGAGCTCGGGCCGCGCGTTGGCGAAATGGTCGAACACGACCGGCACGGGCGAGACGGCTACGAGGTCCTTGGTCGCGGAGACCATCGCCAGGTTGGTGTTCATCTGCACGTGCCAGTTGCGGCTCTTCACGCGCTCGATCGCCCTCTGGAGCCGCTGGCGGCCGACGGCCGGATCGTTGATGCCGCCGGTCGAGAGATTGAGCCGGATGCCGCACACGCCGGCGCGGCCCATGGCGTCCAGCTCGCTTTCCGGCGTCCTGTCGTCGATGACGGCGACCCCGCGCGCGTCGGCGCCGCGCGCCTTCATGCCCCAGAGCGTGGCCGAGTTGTCGGTCCCGTAGACGCTCGGCGTGACGATCACCACGCGCTGCATGTGCAGCGCCTTGTGCAGCGCCGCCATTTCTTCGGGCATCGCCGTCTCCGGCGTATAGACGCGTCCCCCGAAGTACGGGAATTTCGCCGGGTCGCCGTGAATGTGGGTATGGCAATCGCAGGCGCCGGCCGGCACGTCGAAGTTCACCGGCGTCGCCGGCTGGGAGGCTTTGGCGAAGCCGGTTCGAATGTGCATGGTGGCTCCGGCGGCAATCGCTCCGATCAGGACCTCGCGTCGCGTCAGCATGGGTTTCTCCTTGAGTGGAAGCTTATCTGTTTCCGTGCCATCTTATCCGCTGAGTCCGAATGCAGCTTTCGGACAGGTACCGGGTGACGGCATCCGGTTCCAGGCGAGTCCCTGCGAGCCCGACGTGGCCGTCCGGACGCAGCAGGTAGAAAGCCGGCCCCGAGATCCGTGCGCGTGCGAGCTCTTGCGCGTTGTGCGCATCGTCGGGAATCAAGTGGGTGCTCAGCAGCTCGCCGAGTTCGGGTGCTTCCTCCGATGGCGCGGGCTGCCCGATGACGATCAGGCTGTAGCGGGTGTCGTCGAGCTTCTGGAACAGGTCCTCGACCGGGCCGTTCGCCTGGAACCTGAGCCGCAACCACGGAAAGCGATCGCCCGCGCGCGGCGCGCCGTCGGGCAGGCCCGGCAACATTTTCGACAGCGGGCTTTCCCGGTAGGCGATGCCGGTCTGGGAGATGGTGCGGAACGCGAGCTGCTTCGGCCGCTCGAAAGTCATCGCAAAAGCCGCGATCCTCGCGAGGATGCGGGTGCGGAACAACCCCGCGAGCCAGCTGTCGGAGACCACTAGAACGAACGCCCGGTCGGTCGTGGCGAGCAGGCGCTGCGCGACTGGAAGGCGCTCGGCCTCGTAGCTGTCGAGCAGCGCGGCGTCCGCGCGGCCACCGACCACGAGCGCGAGCTTCCACGCCAGGTTGTACGCATCCTGCAGGCCGGTGTTCATGCCCTGCCCGCCCATCGGGCTGTGGACGTGCGCCGCGTCGCCGAGCAGGAAGCAACGCCGGTCGCGGAACTTCTCCGCGGCCCGGTGATGGATGCGGTAGGTGGAGAACCAGCTGCATTCCTTGAAGTCCAGGTTGGCTCCCGCCTCCCGCCGTATATCGGGACTCAGCTCCTCGAACGTGACATCGTCTCTCCCTCGCAGCTTCTTGGGGAGGATGCCGATCACCCGCCACCGGTCCTTGCCGCGCATCGGGAAGAACAGGTGAAATCCATCGCGCCACAGGTAGACGTTCAGCTCTTCCGCGACCATGGGGCCCGTTGCCTCGGTATCGGCGACGAAGAACACGTGCTCATACGGTGCGCCGGGAAAGGTGATGCCGGAGAGCTCGCGCACCGCGCTGTGCCCGCCGTCGCAGCCTGCGACATACGCGGCTTGGATCTTGCGGGTGGAGCCATCGGGCTGCTTGAGCGTTGCGGTTACGTGACCGGGTTCCTGGCTGAGGCCGGTGAGCTCGGTGTTCCACTGCACCGCCATGCTCCAGTTGCGGAGGTGGTCGCCCATGATCCGCTCGTTGTCGTCCTGGCCGAGCATCAGGACAAAGGGAAACGGGCTGATGCTCTTCCCGATGTCACCCAGGGGGATGCGCGCTGTCCACTTTCCTTCCGCCCACATATTGGCGCCGTTGCCGCGGCGGCCCAGCTCGAGCGCACGCTCCGCGATCCCGAGCTTGGAGTAGATCTCGAGCGTGCGCGCATGCACCGCCATCGCCCGCGTCT
>DASPXL010000365.1:0-2709 GCA_035637375.1 Burkholderiales bacterium | reverse complement strand
TCTTGAGTCGCCCCTTGCGCGCCTTGAACGTGCTCGCCCTGGCGGCGGCGCTTTTCGGCTGCGCCGGAGGGCCGCTCTCGGGCGATCTGCCCGGCGAAACCGACAGCGGGGCGATCATCGGCGAGGTCGCCGGCGCCCGGGAGCGCGCGCGCATCCATACCGAGCTGGCGGGGTCGTACTACCAGAGGGGAAACCTCGGCGTGGCTCTCGCCGAAGCGCGCACCGCGATAGCCGCGGACTCGAGTTACGCGCCCGCCTACAATGTGCTCGGCCTGGTGTACAGCGACTTGCGCGAGAACGGCGAGGCGGAAGGGGCGTTCGAGCGCTCGCTCAGGCTGAATCCCAACGATCCGGACGCCAATCACAACTACGCCTGGTTTCTCTGCGAGAACAAGCGCGAAGAGGAAGCCATACGCTATTTCTTGCTGGCGATCCGCCACCCGCTCTACGCGACGCCGCAAAAATCCTACGCGATGGCGGCTACCTGCGCGCTGCGCAAGAACAACGAACGCGACGCCGAAGATTATCTCGAGCGCGCACTGAAGCTGGATCCGAATTATTATCCGGCCTTGATCAGTCTGGGGCGGATCAAGTACCGCAGGGGAGAGCTTGACGCCGCGCGCAACCTGGTGGGCCGTTACAACAAGCTTGCCGAGCCGACCGCGGAATCGTTGTGGCTCGCGCTGCGCATCGAGCGCAGACTGGGCGACAGCACCGCGGTGACCGGCTATGCGAATCAGCTGCGCCGGCGCTTTCCCGGATCGAAGGAGTATCAGGAATTGCAAAAGGGAAGTTTCGAATGAGCGAGACGGCCGAACCGGTTGCACCGCCCGTTGACGCCGGGCCGGGACAAATGCTCGCGCAGCTGCGCGTCGAGCGCAAGCTGTCGATCGCCGACGTCGCGCAGCGCCTCAAATACGGCGCGCGCCAGATCGAAGCGCTCGAAGCCGAGGAGTTCGACAAGCTGCCGGGGGCGACTTTCGTCCGCGGGATGGTGCGCGGCTACGCCAAGCTGCTCGACACGGATCCGCAGCCGGTGCTCGACGCGCTCGATCAGCGATACATTCCCGCGGAGATCGACCTCGATCTGCGCGACAAGGGCATCCCCTTTGCGCACAGCGGCAAAGGCGGCACCCGGGCTTATCTCTCACTTTCGGTCCTCGTCCTGATCGTCCTGGCCGGCGTGCTCTATGAGTGGCGTGCGGGCGCTTTTCCCTGGGTGAGGATCGCATCGGATACGCCGCCCCCGCCGCAAAAGCAGTCCACAGCCGGCGCTGCCGCAAAGCCTGCTGAGCAGCCCCCTGCGCAGCCTGTCGCGCAGCCCGCCGAAACGATAGCGCCCGCACCCGTTCCGAGCGCCGCGACAGAGTCCGCCGCGGCGCCGCCGCAACAGCCGTCTCGAAGCGAGGGGCGAATCCGGCTCGATTTCGACAGCGAATCCTGGGTCGAGATCAAGGAGCAGGACGGCAGGACGCTGATGTCGCAGCTCAATTCTCGCGGCACCCGGGCGGTCATTATCGGACGGCCGCCGCTGTCCCTGGTGATCGGCAACGCCGCGGCGGTGCGCCTCAGCTACAACGACAAGCCGGTCGATCTGAAACCCTATATCCAGGTCGAAGTCGCGCGGCTGACATTGGAGTAGGCGGCTCATGGTCAACATCCTGCGGCACAGGACACGTCAGGTCCGGGTCGGGCGCGCGCTGATCGGGGGCGACGCGCCGATCCTGGTGCAGTCCATGACCAACACCGATACCGCTGACGCCCAGAGCACGACGGCCCAGGTGGCCGAGCTCGCCCGCGCCGGCTCGGAAATCGTGCGTGTGACGGTGAACACGGCGGAGGCCGCGGCGCAGGTGCCCCGCATCCGCGAGCGGCTAGACGCCATGGGCTGCGATGTGCCTTTGGTGGGCGATTTTCATTTCAACGGCCACAAGCTGCTCGCCGGGCATCCCGATTGCGCCCGGTCGCTGGCGAAGTACCGCATCAACCCGGGCAATGTCGGCCGCGGCGCGAAGCGCGAGGAGCAGTTCGCCACCATGATCGAGATCGCGTGCCGCTTCGACAAGCCCGTGCGGATCGGGGTCAACTGGGGCAGCCTCGATCCGGAGCTGCTGGCGCGGCTCATGGACGAGAACGCACGGGCGCCTGAGCCGCTCGACTCCGACGCGGTGACCCGCGAAGCGCTGGTCGCCTCGGCGCTCGAATCCGCCGCCCGCGCGGAAAAGCTGGGACTTCCCGGAGATCACATCGTGCTCTCGTGCAAGGTGAGCGGCGTGCAGGACCTGATCGCCGTTTACCGGGAGCTTGCGCGCCGCTGCGATTATCCGCTGCATCTCGGGCTCACCGAGGCGGGGATGGGGACGAAAGGCATCGTGGCCTCCACCGCTGCGCTCGGAGTGCTGCTTCAGGAGGGAATCGGCGACACGATCCGCATTTCGCTCACGCCCGAGCCGGGCGGGGACCGCACGCGCGAGGTCGTGGTCGCGCAGGAAATCCTCCAGACCATGGGCCTGCGCTCGTTCTCGCCGATGGTGATCGCCTGCCCGGGCTGCGGCCGCACCACCAGCACCTATTTTCAGGAGCTCGCCGAGAAGATCCAGCGCTATCTCCGCGAGCGGATGCCGCAGTGGCGGGAGCGCTATCCGGGAGTCGAGGAGATGCAAGTCGCGGTCATGGGCTGCGTCGTCAACGGTCCCGGCGAGAGCAAGC
>DASPXL010000364.1:0-1745 GCA_035637375.1 Burkholderiales bacterium | reverse complement strand
GCTTGAGTGCGTGGCGGCGAACGAGTCGAGAACCGATTTCTCGACGGGGTACAGGCCAATTCCGAATCGATGACTGACGAGTGACCTCCAAGGAGAACGCCAAATGAAAATCTGGACGGTTGGATTGCTGTTTTCCGGGCTGGCCTTGCTGGCGGGAAGCGCATGCGCGCAGGAGGACATGCGCCGCTTCAAACTCACGCCGTTGAGCGAAATGACGCCGGCGCAGCGAGCGTATGCCAATGCCGTCATGTCCGGCCCGGTCGCGGCCACGGGCAGTGCGGCCGTCGTACCGGGCGCGGGCACGATCGGCAGCCCGTTCAATGTGTACCTCCGCAGCCCGGCGCTTGCCGAGCGGCTTCGACAGTTGGGCGAGCAGATCCGGTTCCGGAGCTCGCTGCCGGCGCGCCTGAATGAATTCGCGATTCTGGTGACGGCGCGCCACTGGACCGCGCAGTACGAGTGGTATGCGCATCACCGCCTCGCGCTGAAGGCGGGCTTGAACCCGGCTGTCGCGGAAGACCTTGCGCAAGGCCGGCGTCCCGCGGGCATGCAGGAGGACGAGGCCGTCATCTACGACTTCTCGCACGAACTGCACAACCAGCAGGCCGTCAGCGACGCCACCTTCAAGGCCGCGGTCGACAAGTTCGGTGAGCAGGGTGTAGTGGACCTGATCGCCGTCAACGGTTATTACGTGCTGGTCTCGATGATTCTGAACGTGGACCGCGCACCCATCCCGGGCGGCGTCAAGCCGCCGTTGCCGCTTCTGAAGTAGTCGAAGGAGCCTTGGACGTATAATCTCGCCGCGTTTCCCGCCGTAGTTCAACTTGATACGTCAAGGAGGTCAGATGAACTTTTCGAAAATCTCGGCAGCAAATATTTTCGTCTCGGTGGTCTTAGTGGGAACAGGTATGACATCCGTGCAGGCCCAGCAGGCAAACATGACGTTCTTCGTGACCAGCGCGGGCAAGGGCAACGGCGCCGATCTCGGCGGCCTGGAGGGCGCGGATGCGCATTGCGCGGCGCTCGCCAAGGCGGCGGGCGCGAAAGCGACGAACTGGCACGCCTACCTGAGCACGACGCTGCCTGGCGGCGATGCCGGCGTCAATGCGCGCGATCGTATCGGCAAGGGTCCGTGGCGGAACGCCAAGGGCGTGGTGGTGGCCAAGAGCGTGGCCGACCTGCATTCCGGAAAGAACAACATCAACAAGCAAACCGCCTTGACCGAGAAGGGCGAGATGGTCAAGGGCCGCGGCGACACCCCGAACGAGCACGACATCCTCACCGGCTCGGATCCGGCGGGCATGTTCTCCACGGCGGGCGGCGATACCACCTGCGGCAACTGGACGAAGAGCGGCGAAGGCTCGGCGATCGTCGGCCACCATGACCTGCAGGGATTGAAGGAAACCCGGCACATGAAGTCGTGGAACTCCTCGCACGGCTCGCGCGGCTGCAGCCAGGACCAGTTGAAAGCCTCCGGCGGCGCCGGCCTGGTCTATTGCTTCGTCGCAAACTGACGGAAGGCCGGGCAGGTCGGACGGACCGACCCGAGTCGGGCCTGCACAACCCCTCTTCGGAGGGGTTTTCTTTTTCAAGCGGGCGCAGATTGCGGTCTCTTAGAGTCCGCTTCAAAATGAGTTGTTCATGTCCGAAGCCGCAACGAAAACAAAATCCTCCGACCCGCGCGTCGCCGCCGCGATCGCCCACTGGGCGCCGCGCTTCGTCTCGAACGGCGTGCTGCTCGCCGA
>DASPXL010000363.1:0-5302 GCA_035637375.1 Burkholderiales bacterium | reverse complement strand
CTGCCGGCCCTCGACGCGGTTATGCGTGTAGGCGAGCGGCGCGTCGGTGTCGTGCGCGACGTGCTTGTAGAACTCCTGATACTGCTCCTCGCTGATGTCGGACTTCGGCCGCGCCCACAAGGCGCTCGCCTGGTTGATCGTTTCGTCCTCGTCGGTGACCATCTCCTCGGACTTTTCCTTGTCCCACTTCAGCTTCTTCATCACGATCGGGACCGCGATGTGATCGGAATATTTCCGGATGATGCCTTTCAGCTTCAGGTCCGAAAGCAGCTCGTCTTCGCCGTCGCGCAGGTGCAGGACGACGTCGGTGCCGCGCCCTTCCTTTTCCGCGGCCTCGATCGTGAACTCGCCGCCGCCGTCGGACTCCCAGCGCACCGCCTGATCGGGCGCAAGCCCCGCGCGCCGGGTGACGAGCGTCACGCGGTCGGCGACGATGAACGACGAATAGAAACCCACGCCGAACTGGCCGATCAGCCGCGCGTCCTTCGCCTGGTCGCCGGTCAGCGACTCGAAGAACTCGCGCGTACCCGACTTGGCGATCGTGCCGATGTTCTGCACCACCTCGTCGCGCGACATGCCCACCCCGTTGTCCGACACCGCGATGGTGCGCGCCTTCCTGTCGAAGGAGACGCGGATCTTCAGGTCGGCATCCGGGCCGTACAGGGCGTTGTCGGAGAGCGCTTCGAAGCGCAGCTTGTCCGCGGCGTCGGAGGCGTTCGATATCAGCTCCCTCAGGAAGATCTCCTTGTTGCCGTACAAGGAGTGGATCATGAGGTGGAGCAGCTGCTTGACCTCGGCCTGGAAGCCCAGGGTTTCCTTGGTCGCCGCCGTTGCCATCGCCAAATCTCCGCCGCTGTAACCGCGCTGGAATATGGGCCCGCCGCGAGGCCGTTCAAGCCCCGGCGGGCCGCGCCACAGATCCGTGAATTTTATTCGAATATGCGCCGGGCCCGAATTCCTTGAGCCCAAGGGAGCGAACGTCTATGCTGGCGGCTCGTTCGGCATCGGCCATCGACGACAAGAACAGGGGGAGGCTCGTGGCAAACTCATCCGCAGCACCGCAGTCCGCAGGCAGCGCCGTTTCACTCAAGTTTACCGGCAAGGCGGGTGAATACTTTCGCATCTGGATCGTCAACGTATGCCTGTCGGTCGTCACGCTGGGCATTTATTCGGCGTGGGCGAAAGTCCGGCGCAAGCGCTATTTCTACGGCAATACGCTGCTGGAGGACGCGGCGTTCGAGTACCTCGCGGACCCCAAGGCGATTCTCAAGGGCCGGATCATCGTCGTCGCCGCGTTTGCGGTCTATTCCGTGGCCGGACAGATCAACCCGCTGGCGGGGCCGCTGCTGGGCCTGGTCCTTCTGGGCGTCCTGCCGTGGCTGATCGTGCGCGCCTTGCGCTTCAACGCCGTGAATTCCGCGCACCGCAACGTGCGCTTCGGCTTTCGCGCGGGTTACGGGGAAACGGCCCGGCTCCTCATCCTGCCCGTGATTCTGGTCCCGCTCACGCTCGGCGTGCTCTACCCCTACTACGCGTACCGCAAGAAACGCTTCTTTCTGGAGCACAGCAGCTTCGGGGCGACGCCCTTCGCGTTTACGGCCTCGGCGGGCGAGTACTACCTCGTCTATCTCAGGGCGGCGCTGATGTTC
Organism: Burkholderiales bacterium; assembly: GCA_035637375.1. Taxonomy (GTDB): domain Bacteria; phylum Pseudomonadota; class Gammaproteobacteria; order Burkholderiales; family SG8-39; genus VBDM01. Next base: position 3,653 of record DASPXL010000363.1, on the reverse strand, counting down.
GTGCTGTTCCTCGTTGGATCGGCTGCGACCGTGGGCCTCGGCGCTCTTCCGCTTTACATCTGGTTTGCGGCGTACCGCGACGGCGCGGTCGCGAGGCTCACCTGGGAGAGCACGCGCCTCGGCGGTTTGCGCTTCGATTGCGGCTGGACGACGGGAGGGCTGTTCAAGCTCTATTTCCTCAACAGCCTCGGCGTGATCGTTTCCGCCGGTTTGCTGGCGCCTTGGGCCGCCGTGCGCGCGGCTCGCTACCAGCTCGAAAGAATCTCGCTCCAGCCGGGTGCCGAACTCGGGGCGTTCCTCGCCGCCGCGCAGGAAGAGCGCAGCGCGGTCGGCGACGAGGCGGGTGACCTGCTGGGATTCGATTTCGGCGTATGACGCAGCTCAGGGCGCGTTACTACGACGGAAAAACGTCGCAGCAGCGGGAGGTCCTCGTCCGGCTCGAACCCTGGGGCCGCCTGAGCGTCAGCGGCGAAGGCGTCGACTTCAGTTGCGCGCTTTCCGAAGTGCGGCCTTCGCCTCGCGTCGGAAACACGCGCCGCCACCTGCGCTTTGCCGACGGTTCCGTGTGCGAGACCGAGGACAACGACGCGGTGGACCGCATCTTCGCCGGGCTGCCTTCGGAAGCGCCCGGGCGCCTGATCCATCTCTGGGAAAGCAAGCTCGGTTACGCGGCGCTCGCCCTGGCGCTCACGGCGGCGGCCTTGTGGGCCGGCATCACCTACGGCATCCCGGCGCTCGCGAAGGAGGTGGCGTTCAGACTGCCTCCTTCGACGGAAAAGGCGCTCGGCCGCGATGCGCTCGCGGGGCTCGACCGGACGCTGTTCTCTCCGACGCGGTTGCCGCCCGCGCGCCAGGAGGAATTGCGCGCGCTGTTTTCACGCCTGGCTTCCGGTCTCGAGGGCGCAGCCGATTACCGCATGGAGATGCGCTCCAGCAAGCGGCTCGGCGCCAACGCCTTGGCGCTGCCCTCCGGAATCGTCGTCGTCACCGATCAACTGGTGGAGCTCGCGCACAGCGACGACGAGATCGCAGCGGTCCTTGCCCACGAGATCGGGCACCTGCGCCAGCGCCACGCCCTGCGGCGGCTGCTCCAGGATTCGGCGACCGTGCTGCTCGTGGCCGCGGTCACGGGAGACCTCACCTCGATCGCTTCGCTCGCGAGCGCGCTGCCCGCGATGCTGCTCCAGGCCAAGTACTCGCGCGACTTCGAAAGGGAAGCCGACGAATTCGCGCTCGACACCATGAAGCGCCACGGGATTCCGGCCGGATCCTTCGCCGCGATCCTGCTGCGGATGGAACAGCGCCGGGGCGCGGCCGCCGATGTCCCGGACTATCTTTCGACCCACCCGGCGACGCGCGAGCGCGCCGCGCGCTGAAAGCACGGCGCTCCAACTAAGAACCGGTTGCAAAAAGGACCGATGTCATCCCCGCGAAAACGAGCGAAGGCGAGTTTCGAGGAACGGCCAAGCGGGGATCCAGTGACTTTCGCGCCGCTGGATTCCCGCCCCCGATCGCGGTCGAGGGCAGGCTTGCGCGGGAATGACGCCACCTCACTTAATCAGAGCTTCCCTAAAATTGGAACTCGCCGACGCGCGGCCTGTCTTTAACCACGGGACCCGTTCATGCACCGTAAAGCGCTTCTTCTCTCCGCGCTGCTTCTCCTCGCGCCGCCCCCCGCTTCGGCTCAAGCTCCCCGGCCGGCCGCGGGGGCGCCGCCGAAAGGCGTCGCGCGGGTCACCTCGGTCGAAGGCGTCACCGAGTACCGCCTCGCGAACGGACTGAAGATCCTGCTCATCCCCGACCGCTCGATCGATACGATCACCGTCAACGTCACCTATCTCGTCGGGTCGCGCCACGAAGGCTACGGCGAGACCGGAATGGCGCATCTGCTCGAGCACCTGATGTTCCGCGGCACGCGGCGCTTTCCGGACATCAAGGCGGACTTCCAGCAGCGCGGGGCGCGCTTCAACGGCAGCACCGCGTACGACCGGACCAATTACTTCGAGACTTTCCCGGCGAGCGGGAAGACGCTCGATTACGTCCTGGAGGTCGAGGCCGACCGCATGGTGAACGCCCCGATCGCGAGGAAGGATCTCGACGCGGAGATGACCGTGGTGCGCAACGAGTTCGAGTCGGGGGAGAACAGCGCGTTCAACGTGCTGCGCGAGCGCGTCGCGGCGAGCGCCTATCTCTGGCACAACTACGGACGCGCGATCATCGGGGCGCGATCCGACATCGAGAACGTTCCGATCGAGCGGCTGCAGGCGTTCTACCGGCATTACTACCAGCCGGACAACGCGGTGGTGCTGGTGTCGGGCAAGCTGGACGAATCGACCGCGCTCGGGCTCGTGCAGAAACACTTCGGCAGGATTCCGAAGCCGTCGCGCACGCTGCGCGGGACCTATACGGTCGAGCCTACCCAGGACGGGGAGCGCACGATCACGCTGCGGCGCGCAGGCGACGTGCAGCTGGTCTCGGCGCTCTACCACATGCCTCCCGGAACGCACCCGGAGTACGCGGCGGTGGACGTGCTGGTCGCGCTCGTCGATCACGTGCCCTCGGGCCGGCTGCACAAGGCGCTCGTCGACACGGGGCTCGCGAGCTCCGTGTTCGGCACCGAGCGGCAGCAGCGCGAAGCGGGCTTCGTCTACTTCGGCGCGACCCTGCGGCAGGACGCGTCCCTCGAGGCGGCGCGCGATGCGCTGCTCGGCGTCCTCGAGAGCTTCGCGCGCAACCCCGTGACCGAGGACGAAGTCGAGCGCGCGCGCACGCGGCTTCTCAACGACATCGAGCTCACGCTCGCCGATTCCCGCGAGCTCACCAGCGCCCTCTCCGAATACGCCGGCATCGGCGACTGGCGCGTGCTCTTTTTGCATCGCGACCGGCTGAAGCGGATCACCGCCGCCGAAGTCCAGGCCGTCGCACTCCACTACCTCAAGCCCGCCAACCGCACGCTGGGAATGTTCCTTCCGACCAAGGAGCCCGACCGCGCGGAGATTCCGCCGGTGCCGGACCTCGCCGCGATGCTCAAGGACTACCGCGGCTCGGGCGCGGTCGCCCAAGGCGAGAGCTTCAACCCCGATCCGGCGAACATCGAGGCGCGCGTCATCCGCAGGACGCTCCCCGGCGGCATGAAGCTCGCGCTCCTTCCGAAGAAGACGCGCGGCGGCACCGTGGTCGCGCAGCTCGGGCTGCAGTGGGGCGACGAGCAGAGCAAGCTGAACCGGGCGGCCGCCTGCGGCGTCACGGGCTCGATGCTGATGCGCGGAACGCGGAAGAACTCCCGCGAGCAGCTGCGCAATCGCTTCGACCGGCTCAAGGCCAACGCGAGCATCGGCGGCGAAGGCGGCTCGATCGAAACGGTGCGCGCGAGCCTTCCGCAAGCGCTCCGTCTGATGGCCGAGGTGCTGCGCGAGCCGTCTTTCCCGCGCGAGGAGTTCGAGCAGTTGCGCCGCTCCTCGCTCACCGGCATCGACTCGCAAAGGAGCGACCCGGGCGCGCTCGCGGGCCTAGCGCTCGCCCGCCACCTCAATCCTTATCCTCCCGAGCATTGGCTCTACACCGCCACGCTCGATGAGCGCAGCGCGCGGCTCCAGGCGCTCTCCCTCGACGAGGTCAGGAAGTGTTACGCCGATTTCTACGGCGCCTCCGAC
>DASPXL010000362.1:0-2283 GCA_035637375.1 Burkholderiales bacterium | reverse complement strand
CTCTCGAATGTGAGATGCGCGATCATAGCCGGTCGCGACCGTTTCAGTCCCGGGAAACTACGAACCGGAACGGTCCCGGGGCGGGGAGTCCTCGCGCTCGATCCGGAACTCGCCTTCGATGATCGCCGGCGCGCCGCCCGGCGCGGGCTTTCGCGGCAGCATGCGCCGCGCCGCGACGGCGAGGGCGAAGGCGAGGATCAAAATGACGGCGGTCCACCACGCCACCAACAGCGCGATGAGGCCGAGCGCGACCAGGCCGGCCGCCAGGAGCACGCGCGGAATGGATCTGAGGATCCCGGCGATTTGAACCACGGGAAGCGGCGGGAGGCGGGGCCGATGCCCCGCTCGATTTCACCCGCGGACTCTCAGCCTTTGAACCGGCTGCGGTACTCGCCCGTGGGGCTGTCGATCTCTATCTTGTCGCCGGTCGCGCAAAAGAGCGGCACCTGGATGACGAAGCCCGACTTGAGCTTCGCGGCCTTGGTCACCTTGCCCGAGGTGTCGCCCTTCACCGCGGGCTCGGTGTAGGCGATCTCGCGCACGATGGTCTGCGGGATCTCGACCGCGATCGGCTTGTCGTTGTAGATCACGAGCGCAGCCGGCATTCCGTTCTCGACGTAATTCAGCACCTCGCCCATGCTCTCCTTCTCGACTTCGTACTGGTTGCCTTCGCTGTCCATGAACACGTACAAGGGATCGGCGAAATACGAGTAGGTGACTTCCTTGCGGTCGAGCTCGGCGATCTCGAACTTCTCGTCCGAGCGGTAGACGGTTTCCTGGGCGGCGCCGCTGAGCAGGTTCTTCAGCTTCATTTTCACCACCGACGCGTTGCGGCCGGACTTGGTGAACTCCGCCTTCAGCACGACCATGGCGTCCTTGCCGACCATGATCACGTTGCCCGAGCGAATCTCCTGTGCGATCTTCATAAATGTCCCGAATCGAAAGCCGGGAAAAGGGCGTTATTCTAATCGTTCTGCGCAGAATTTAGTCAGATTCCGCACCAGATCCCCCGATTTGCCGGCTTCCGCGGCCCAGGCGCACGCGTGCTGCTCCAATGCGGCGCCCTGGGGAGCGAGGGCGGACCAGGCCCGGGCCGTCGCGCCCGCCGGGAGCGGGGCGGCGGCGTTCCAGCCGCGCCACAGGGCGGCAAGCGGCGCCGCCAGCTCGGGCGCGAGCCCGCGGCAGTAGATCTCCAGAAACGCCTCGAGCTTCGTCACGTGCGCGCCCTCCTTCTGCGGATAGGCGTGCCAGACGAAGGGGCGCTCCGCCCATTGCGCCCGCACGAAGGAGTCCTCGCCGCGCACGAAATTCCAGTCCGCCGCCCAGAGCAGCTCGTCGTAGCGGTCCTGGGCGAGGAAAGGCAGGAAGCGCACTTCCAGCGACCCGCGGCGAATGACCTGGTCCGAGACCTCGGTCGCGTTCTCCGTGCCGGCGTCGATTCCCAGGTAGACGGCCACATCCCCGCGCAGACGGCTCCGCGGCACGGCGGCCACGACGGCTTGTTCCCCGGACGCCCAGGCATCGAGCAGCTCCGCCGCCGCGGGATTCTCGTAGCCGAAAAGAGAGATCAGCCTCGCGCCCGGCGCGGGCGGCGCGAAACCCGCATCCCGCCAGAACGCCTCGCGCTTGCGCGGATCGCGCAGAAATTTCTCGCGCCGCGCGCTTAAGGCCGCCTCGCGCAGGAGCCCCCCCGTGCCGGCCGCGAATCCCGGAAAGAAAAAGTAGCGCTCGAGCGGCAGGCGCGGGTGCGGCGAAGGCAGCCCGTGATGCTTCGCCACCCAGGGCTCGGCGCTCAGGTATTCGAGCACGATCCACAAGGGGCGCACCGGCGCGGAGTCCTGCCCCGCCATCGCCTCGGCGTAGGCATCCGGAATCCCGCCGCCGAACGCGTCCACGACGACATCCGCGGGCAATCCGAAATCGGCGTGCGCGGTCCAGTGGCAGATCTCGACCCCGTCGAAAGACTGCTGCGGCCTGCCGGCCGCGAGCTGCGGCGCGAGCGCATGCAACGCACCCAGGTCGTCGATCCACAAGCGCGTCTGTGCACCGGTCTCCGCGGCGAGCCCGCGCGCGAGGCGCCAGCACACCGCGGCGTCGCCGAAGTTGTCCACCACGCGGCAGAACACGTCGAAGGAGCGGAGTGCGCGCACCAGGAGCCCGCAGCAACAGATTGAAAATATTTGTAGCTTATCCCAGTTCTTTCGCGTAGATTTCGCCTTCCGCTGCACGGCAACACCGTCTCCAACACCCTGCACGGCCTGTCGCGAGTTTTTGTCCGGCGCC
>DASPXL010000361.1:0-5049 GCA_035637375.1 Burkholderiales bacterium | reverse complement strand
CGTTAAGGCGAAAACTCGGGAAACCGCGCCTGTCCTCTCCTGCCGGTGTTTCCAGCCGCTTATGGCGCGGTCGGTGTGAATTCTTCGCCGGGGAGAGCCGGCGTGTCAACCGGTAATTGATGACGATGTCATTGTTTTCTCTTCCAGTGCAAAAACCCCGCTAAGCGCCGCCCGTACGCCCCCCGTATGGTAATGCAGATCCCTGACCGATCAAGGCCTTGCGGGTGAAGCCGGGGACCGGGTGAAAGAATCCACGAGGGGTCGGTCGCTTTGCCGTAACATACGGCTCCGTTTCGCGGTGCAAACGCTTCCCTGATATGGAAAACAAGGAGTATCCGACTTGCAGGAAATCCTGAAGTACCTCAAAGACCGCGGTGAACAGCTCGACTCGGAAATCGCGTCAGCCACGGGAATCTCGCTTGAAAACGTCCGGCGCCACGTGTCCGCGCTCTCGGCCAGGGGCGAGGTCATGCTGTGCCAGTCGGTTCGATTCAACAACGGCAAGAAGAGCGAGGGCCTGCTCTGCCGGATCGCGGGCTATATTCCGCCTGCCGCTCCCGGCAGGAAATCGAAGGCGCAGCTGAAAGCGCAGACGCAGGCATAGGAAGGGCCCCCGGACCGGCCGGGGCCGCCTGCAGTTGCAGCGCTCGATCCCGCGCGAGAGGCGATCGTCGGCTTCGATCGACCCGAAGCGTCAATTGAAAAAGACGCCGTCCTTGTTGATGACCGTGATATCGACGTACTTCGAGCCGTTGTGATTGGTGGGCGAGTAGCTGACAAGATAGTCGCCCAGGTCGAGAGCCTGGATCCTTTCCATGGCCCTGATGAACCGGGCGCGGGTCAGGTCCTTGCCGCTGCGCTTCAGCCCTTCCACCAACACCTTGGCCGAGATGAAGCCCTCCAGGCCGGAAAACGAATACTCGGGCTTGGCGCCCACAGCCGCCAGAGCTTTCTGGTACTCGCTCACGATGGGGATCCCCTTCTTGGTCGGCAGCGGCACGACCTGCGCCATGATCACCCCGGCCGCCTCGCTCTTCAGTTCCTTGACGATCGCGCTGCCGACGAAGGAGACGCTCAGAAACTGCGGATTGGCGCCCGCTTTTCTCATCTGCCTCACGAATTCGCTCAAGGGCTTCACCGCCGCGTTGCAGATCACCGCCCCGGGATTGAGCTTGCTCATGACGCCGAGGGCTTCCTTCACGTCGGCCGAGTTGCGGTCGACCGATGCGCTGCCCACGAGCGCGAAGCCGTGCTGCGCGGCGGCGTCCTCGGTCATCTTGAGGTTCGACTTCGTAGTATCGTCCTTGTGGTAGATCATCCCGATCTTCTTCTGGCCGGTGGTCACCAGATGGTTGACCAGGGCCTGCGTCTCCAGCTTGTAGCTCGCGCGCACGTTGAACACGTTCTTGTTGAACACGCCGTGGATGCTCTCGCCTCCGGTGGCGGCCCCGAAAAACGGTATGTTCGCCTTTGTGATGATCGGCAGGGCGGCCTCGCTGGTGTTGCGCCCGGTATACCCGAACAGCAGGAAGACCTTGTCCTGCGCGATCAACTTCCCGGTATTTTCCTCCCCGCGCTTGGTCTGGCCGCCGTCGTCGAGGGTGATCAGCGTGATTTTCCTGCCGTTGATTCCGCCCTTGCGGTTGACCAACTCGAAATAGGCGAGCGCGCCGTCGCGCGTCTGCTGCCCCGACTCGGCCGCAGTGCCGGTCAGGGAGGCCGACTGGCCGATCAGTATCTGGCTCGCGCTGACGCCGTTTTCCGCCATCGCGCGCGCCCCATACGCCAAACTCGCCGCGAAAATAAACGCCGCTGAAACTCTGGATGTACGCATGACCGGCTCCTTCGTTGAAAATACATCATCAATGGTAAATTGTCGTCGGTTTGACGTCTACCATACCGAGGAATCCTGCTCTGAAGGGTCTCCCCCGGCCGGCATTACGCAAAAGGGATGCCACCCCCCTGACTGCTCGGGCCGCATCTCAGGTTACAATCGCCAGGAGTTTTCCTGACCCGACGACCCCATGCCCGACACGAGCGAAGCAGGCCAAGCCGTCTCGGCGGCGGTCCCCGATGCACGGGCCTCCGGCGCCGAGTGGCACGCCGACCGCGCGCTGCCGCGCGCCCTCGCGCGCATCCTCGCGCTCGAGGACTTCGAGGAGCCGGCGCGCCGATACCTGCCGCGGCCGATGTTCGGCTACGTCTCGGGCGGCGCGGAGACGAACGCGTCGCTGCGCGCGAACCGCGCCGCGTTCGACGAGGTCGAGCTCCTGCCGCGCGTGCTGGTCGACGTCTCCGGGCGCACGGCGAAGACGACGCTCTTCGGCCGCGGCTACGGCGCGCCCTTCGGGATCGCCCCCATGGGCGGCACTTCCATGGCGGCGTATCGGGGCGACATCGTGCTCGCGCGCGCGGCGGCGCAAGCCGACATCCCGATGATCATGAGCGGCGCCTCGCTCGCGCGCTTGGAAGACGTGCGCGCGGCCGGAAGCACCGCCTGGTTCCAGGCCTACCTGCCGGGCGAAACCGGGCCGATCACGCGCCTGGTCGAGCGCGTCGCGCGCGCCGGGTTCGATACGCTCGTCCTCACCGTCGATGTCCCGGTGAGCGCGAATCGCGAGAACAACGTGAGGAGCGGCTTCAGCCGGCCGCTGCGGCCGACGCTGCGCCTCGCGTGGGAGTGCTCGCTCCGCCCGCGCTGGCTCTTCGGAATGTTCCTGCGCACGCTCCTCGTGGACGGCATGCCGCGCTTCGAGAACATGGGCGCGCGCATCCCGCTCATCACCCGCGCCTCCCGCGGGGACGGGGAGCGCGACCGGCTCGCGTGGACGCATCTCGAGCTGATGCGCAGGCTGTGGAAGGGGCGCCTCGTGCTCAAAGGGGTGCTCGACCCGGAGGACGCGCGCATCGCCCGCGAGAGCGGCGTCGACGGGGTCATCGTGTCGAACCACGGCGGGCGGCAGCTGGACGGCGCCGCGGCGCCGCTTCGCGCGCTCCCCGCGGTGGCGGCGCAGGCGGGCGGGATGACCGTCATGATGGACGGGGGCATCCGCCGCGGCACCGACGTCCTGAAGGCGCTCGCGCTCGGCGCGCAGTTCGTCTTCGTCGGCCGGCCCTTCCTCTATGCGGCCGCGATCGCCGGGGAAGCCGGCGTGCGCCACGGGATCGGGCTTCTCTCCGAGGAGATCGAGCGCGACATGGCGCTCCTCGGGATCACCGCGCTCGCGCAGATGACGCGCGAGCGGATCAGGCCGCGATGCACTTCAGCCGCTTGAGCGCTCCCACCATGAAACCATTCGCAAAACTCGGCAAGGGGATCATCGCCATGTCGGCACTGGCCAGCGCCTCGGCTCTCGCCGCGACCTTCGTCTACGTCTCGAACGCCGAGGACGGCGACATCGGCGCCTGGAGCCTGCAGGCGGACGGGGCGCTCGCGCCGCTCGCGCGCGTGCAGGCGGCGAAAGTGGTGATGCCGATGGCGGTGAGCCCGAGCCGGCGCCTGCTCTACGCGGCCTCGCGCTCCAAGCCCTATACGGTGCACGTCTATTCCATCGACCCGGGCTCGGGCGCCTTGAAGCCCCTGTCCACCGCGCCTCTCGCGGAGAGCTTCCCCTACATCTCGCTCGACCGGACCGGGCGCTTCCTCTTCGGCGCCTCCTACGGCGGGCACCTCGTCAGCGTCAACGCGGTCGGCGGCGACGGGCGCGTTGCGGCGGAACCCCTGCAGGTGATCCCGGTGGGCCGCAACGCCCACTCGATCCGCGCCGACGCGAGCAACCGCTTCGTCTTCGTCCCGAACCTCGGCACCGACCAGATCTTCCAGTTTGTCTTCGACGAGAAGTCCGGGCGGCTCGCCTCGAACACGCCCGCGGTCGCCCAGATGAAACAAGGGACCGGCCCGCGCCACTTCATCTTCTCCTCCGACAACCGGTTCGTGTACCTCCTCTCGGAGCTCGTCGCCACGGTGACGACGCTTTCTCTGGACGGCAAGACGGGCCTTCTGACCGAAGTGAGCTCGGCCTCCGCGCTGCCGCCGGATTCCAGGCTCCAGCCCGGCGCGCCGCGCGGGGGGATCGGCGCCCCCGGCGGCCCGCCGCCGCGCAACACCGACAACGACATCTGGGCCGCGGACCTGCACCTGACCCCGAACGGAAAATTCCTGTACGCCTCCGAGCGCACCTCGAGCACCCTCGCCGCGTTCAGCGTCGATTCGGCGAGCGGGAAACTCTCGTATCTCTCGAGCGCGCCGACGGAGAAGCAGCCGCGCGGATTCGCGATCGATCCCAAGGGAAGATTCCTCGTCGCGTCCGGGGAAAAATCGGAAACCATCTCCGTTTATGCGATCGACCCGGCGAGCGGCGCGCTCAAGCTGCTGCAGAAGTATCCGACGGGGAAAGGCTCGAACTGGGTGGAGATCGTCGGCTTCGATTGAAGTCGGGCGCGATACGCAGGGGACAGATCCCCTCATACTCCCCTAAATCAGGGCCGTTTCAATCGTTTTGAAACGGCCTCTCAGAAAATGATGCTGAGTCCGGCAAGAACGCCTTTGCCGCCCGCTTTCACCTTCACGCCGCTCGCGTCTTCGATCGTCGAGGAAACGTACTTGTACTGCATATTGAGGCCGACGTGCTCGAAACGCAGCTCCACGCCCGCCACGCCCTGGTAGGCCGGGCCCGATGCCTTTCCCGTGACGTCGCCGCTGTACCGGGCGGAGGCGAAACCGCCGCCGGCGCCCACGTAAGGATAGAACCAGTCTGCCACGTGCAGGTAATACTTTGCGTTCAACATGAATGCGGCCACTTCCTGCTGGCCGCTCAGAGGTGTTCCGTCGATGACCAGATTGTTCTTGAAGTAGAAGAGCTCGGCGCCCGCGGCAAAACCCGAGCTGCCGCGCCACTCGATCTCGAGGCCGTACACCGGCTTGGAAGCGGCCTCGAAGGTGCTGGGAAAAACCCCGAGCAGTTGTTGGGGCTCGGCCAGCTTGAACCGGCCTCCTTTTGCGATGAGCGCGATTTCCGAGCCGCGGTCCGGTTCGGCGGGGGCCCGCGC
>DASPXL010000360.1:0-4707 GCA_035637375.1 Burkholderiales bacterium | reverse complement strand
AGACCGCCCGCGTCATTCTCGCGTCGTTCGACGACGTCGAGCGAGCCGGCAACGCCGTGGCCGATGTCATCGCGGCGGGCGTCCTACCCTCGGGCCTGGAGATGATGGACCGGCCGGCCGCGCGCGCGGTGGAGGAGTTCGCGCACGCGGGCTACGATCTGGAGGCGGCGGCGCTTCTGCTTTGCGAGGCGGACGGAACGCCCGGGGAAGTCGAGGAAAACATCGCGCGCATGGCCGAAGTGCTGCGGCACGCCGGCGCAACCGCCATCCGCACCTCGAACTCGGAAGCAGAGCGCCAGAAGTTCTGGGCCGGGCGCAAGGCCGCGTTCCCCGCGGTCGGCCGCATCTCGCCCGACTACTACTGCATGGACGGGACCATTCCACGCAGGAAGCTCGGCGAGATCCTGAAATTCATCGCGGAGATGGAGAAGAAATACCGCCTGCGCTGTCCCAACGTGTTTCACGCGGGCGACGGCAATCTGCACCCGCTGATTCTTTTCGACGCGAACGATCCGGGCGAGCTCGAGCGCACCGAGCGCTTCGCGGGCGAAGTGCTGGAGAAATGCGTCGAGGTCGGCGGCACCATCACCGGCGAGCACGGCGTGGGCGTGGAGAAGATCAACCAGATGTGCGTGCAGTTTGCGGCGCCGGAGATCGAGCGCTTCCACGGCGTGAAGCGCGCCTTCGATCCCGAGGGTCTCCTCAATCCCGGCAAGAACATCCCGACGCTGCACCGCTGCGCCGAGTTCGGCCGCATGCGCGCGCGCGGCGGGCAGCTGCCGCACCCCGAGCTGCCGAGATTCTAGACGTGCGCCTTCGCGGGAGGGTGCCGGCCCGTTCGCTTGTCTCCGCGCTGCTGTTGGCCGCCGGCCTGTGTCGCGGGCCCGAGGCGCTTGCGATCCTGGACGAGATCCAGGTCTATACCGACGATCTCGACTACCGCGGCGAAAGCGGCCTCGAGCTCCACGTCAACACCACGCCGAGCGGGAGAAGGACGCCCGATTATCCGGGCGACGTGCCGCCTTACCACGGAGTCAGGATCACGCCGGAATTCTCCTGGGGCCTGGGCAATGATTTCGATTGGGGCTTATATCTTCCGACCGCGACCGATGCGCAGGGGCACTTTCATCCGGGCGGCGCGAAGCTGCGCGCGAAATGGCTGCCGGTGCACGGCGCGGAAGGCCGGGGCGGCTGGTACTTCGGGATCAACAACGAGCTCTCCGACCTCACCAAGGCCTTCTCCGACTCCCGCTGGAACGACGAGGTGCGCGTCATCGGGGGCTATCGCGGCCCCGACTGGCTGATCGGCCTGAACCCCATCTTCGAGTGGGGCCTGTCGCCGGGCTTTCGCGGAAGTCCCGACGTCACCCTCGCCTGGAAGGCGGTGCACGATGTCGCGCAAGGGTTTGCGCTCGGCGCCGAGTACTATGACGACATCGGCACGCTCGCGAACCGGTTGCCGCGCGAGCAGCAGAACCGCACGCTGTACGCGGTGATGGAGATCGAGCGCAAGACCTGGTCGTTGAATTTCGGCGTCGGCCACGGCCTGACGCCCGCCGCGGACAACTGGACCGTCAAGGCGATCGTCGGGATTTCCTTCAACTGATGCGCGGGTGATGCGGAACGACGCAATGGATTCGGCGCTCGAGAAGCTGTCCGAAACGGTGCGCGATGCGGGACGATCGAAGCGCGCGCTGCGAGTGCGCGGCGGCGGCACCAAGGATTTCTACGGCCAGGCGCTCGAAGGCGAGGTGCTCGATACGCGCGGCCACAACGGCATCGTGACCTACGAGCCCTCCGAGCTCGTGATCACCGCGCGCTGCGGCGCGAAGCTCTCCGAAATCGAGGCGACGATGCGCGAACGCGGCCAGATGCTCGCTTTCGAGCCGCCGCATTTCGGCGAGGACGCGACGCTCGGCGGGGCGGTGGCGGCGGGGCTCTCGGGGCCGCGCCGCCAGGCGGCGGGCGCGCTGCGCGATTTCGTGCTCGGCGTAAAGATCATGGATGGGCGCGGCGAAACGCTCGGCTTCGGCGGGCAGGTGATGAAGAACGTCGCAGGCTACGACGTCTCGCGCCTGATGGCGGGGTCGCTCGGCACGCTAGCGATCGTCCTGGAAGTCTCGCTCAAGGCGCTGCCGCTGCCGGTCGCCGAGGCGACGCTCAGGCTCGAGCTTCCGGAAGGCAAGGCGATCGACACGCTCAACAAATGCGGCGGAAAGCCCCTGCCGATCAGCGCGAGCGCCTGGAACGGAGGCGAGCTCGGCGTACGCATCTCAGGCGCGGCAGCCGCGGTGAAGGCCGCTCGGGAAAAAATCGGCGGCCAGCTTCTCGACGCCGCGCAAGCCGAGCGCTTCTGGACGGGCATCCGCGAACAGACCGATCGGTTCTTCCGGAATGACGCGCCGCTGTGGCGCATCTCGGTTCCTTCGACCGCGCCGCCGCTCAAGCTTCAGGGTGAACAAATGATCGAGTGGGGCGGGGCGCTGCGCTGGCTTTTCTCGCACGCCGACGCGCGCACCGTGCGCGAGACGGCGAAGCGCGCGGGCGGCCACGCGACGCTGTTTCGCGGCGGCGACAAGGCGGTGGGCGTTTTCCAGCCGCTTGCGCCGGCGCTCATGAAGATACACCGGGAGCTCAAGCGCGAGTTCGACCCGCAAGGCATCTTCAACCGCGGGCGCATGTATCCGGAGCTATGACGGAAATTCGCTGATGCAGACCGCGCTCGCCGATTTCATCCGCGACACGCCCGAGGGGCGCGAGGCCGACGCGATCCTCCGCAAGTGCGTGCACTGCGGCTTCTGCACCGCGACCTGCCCGACCTATCTGCTGCTCGGCGACGAGAACGACGGGCCGCGCGGGCGCATCTATCTCATGAAGCAGGCGCTCGAAGGGCGGGAGATCACCGACAAGACGCGCCTGCACCTCGACCGCTGCCTGACCTGCCGCGCCTGCGAGACGACCTGCCCGTCGGGCGTTCAGTACGGGCGCCTGCTCGATATCGGGCGAAAACTGGTCGAAGAAAAAACGGCGCGGCCGGCATGGGAGAGCTTCAAGCGCCGCGTGCTCGCGGAAATCCTGCCGCGGCGTTCGCTGTTCGCGCCGCTTCTGAAGCTCGGCCAGCTCGCCCGGCCGCTTCTTCCGGCGAAGCTCGCCGAAAAGGTGCCGGCCTCGACGCCCGCCGCCGGCGCCTGGCCCGCGCCGCGCCACGCCCGGAAGATGCTCGCGCTCGCCGGCTGCGTGCAGAGCGCGCTCTCGCCCGACATCAACGCCGCGGCGGCGCGCGTGCTCGACCGCATCGGCATTTCGCTCATCGAGGCCAAGGGCGCCGGCTGCTGCGGCGCGCTGCGCTTTCATCTCAATTACCAGGAAGAGGGCCTCGCCGACATGCGCGCGCTGATCGACGCGTGGTGGCCACACGTCGAAGCCGGAGCGGAAGTGATCGTCATGACCGCTAGCGGCTGCGGCGTTACGGTGAGGGAATACGGGCACCTGCTCGAGCGCGATCCCCGTTACGCGGAAAAAGCCGCGAGAATAAGCGCCATGACGCGCGACATCGGAGAAGTGATAGCCGTGGAATTCGATCGCCTCGAGCCTTCGCTCGAGAGATCGGGTGGGCGGGTCGCCTTTCACCCGCCGTGCACGCTGCAGCACGGCCAGAACATTAAAGGCGTGACCGAGCGGCTGCTTGCCCGTGCCGGATTCGAGCTGGCGCCCGTGCCGGACGCGCACCTGTGCTGCGGCTCGGCGGGTATCTATTCCATCCTGCAGCCGGAGCTCGCCGCGCAATTGAAGCGCAACAAGCTTTCAGCGCTCGCCTCGGGAGGTCCCGAGCGGATCCTCACCGCCAATATCGGCTGCCTCGCGCACCTGCAGAGCGGTACCGAGCTGCCGGTGACACACTGGGTCGTCGCGCTGGAAGAGCAGCTGAAATAGGGACCGCGTTTGGCACGACAAATCGACAACCTTCCCGAGCGCCCGCCGAACCGCGACATCCGCCAGCTTGCTCGGGTGCTGCGGTTTCTCTGGCCATACCGCGCGCGCATGGCGGTCGCGGGCGTGGCGCTCGTGGTCGCGGCGGGCTGCGTGCTGGTGCTCGGCCAGGGCCTGAAGCGCGTCATCGACGCCGGCTTCTCGGGGAACGACGCCGCGTCGCTCGACACGGCGCTCTTTGCGCTGCTCGCTATCGTCTGCGTGCTCGCCGCCGCGACCTACACGCGCTTCTATTCGGTGTCGTGGATCGGCGAACGCGTTTCGGCCGACATCCGCCGCGCGGTGTTCGGGCATCTGCTGGAGCAGTCTCCCGGATTTTTCGAGACCATGCGCACGGGCGAGGTGATTTCGCGGCTCACCAACGATACGGCGCTCTTGGAGCTCGTCATCGGCTCTTCGGCCTCGTTCGCCCTGAGGAACACCCTTATCATGCTTGGAGCCCTGGTGATGCTCGTCATCACGAGTCCGAAGCTCACCGCGCTCGTGGTGCTCGGCGTGCCGCTCGTGATCGCGCCGATCCTGCTTTTCGGACGGCGCGTGAGAAAGCTCTCGCGCGCGAGCCAGGACCGGATCGCGGACGTGAGCACGCATATCGACGAGTCGCTGCACGAGATCCGCACGGTGCAGTCCTACGGCCACGAGGAAAAAGATCGCGAGCGCTTCGGCGAGCGGGTCGAGCACGCCTTCGTCACCGCGACGCGGCGCATCGGGCAAAGG
>DASPXL010000359.1:0-2182 GCA_035637375.1 Burkholderiales bacterium | reverse complement strand
CCGATCACATCGCGGTCCCCATCGTGATGAAGAAGCTGAAGTGGGACAAGGAAAAGTCCGAGGAGACGCCCACCGACGAGGACGAGACGATCAACCAGGCGAGCGCCCTGTGGGCGCGGCCGAAGTCCGACATCAGCGAAGAGCAGTATCAGGAGTTCTACAAGCACGTCGCGCACGACACCGACGCGCCGCTCGCCTACACGCATAACCGCGTCGAAGGCCGGCAGGAGTACGTGCAGCTTCTCTACATTCCCGCGCGGGCGCCCTTCGACCTGTGGGACCGGCGCGAGCGCCGGGGCCTCAAGCTCTACGTGCGGCGCGTCTTCATCATGGACGACGCCGAGCAGCTGCTGCCGGCGTACCTGCGCTTCGTGCGCGGGGTGGTCGACTCGAACGACCTGCCGCTCAACATCTCGCGCGAGATCCTGCAGGAGAGCCGCGACATCGAGGCGATCCGCGCCGGCTGCACCAAGCGCGTGCTTGCGCTCCTCGAAGACCTCGCCGAGAACCACAAGGACAAGTACGCGGGCTTCTGGAAGGAATTCGGCCGCGTGCTGAAGGAAGGCGTGGGCGAGGACTTCGCCAACCGCGAGCGCATCGCCAAGCTCCTGCGCTTTTCCTCCACCCATACCGATAGCGAGGAGCAGACCGTGTCCCTCGCCGATTACACCGCGCGGATGAAGGAAGGGCAGGACAAGATCTACTACGTGACCGCGGAGACCTTCCTCGCCGCGAAGAACAGCCCGCACCTGGAGATCTTCCGCAAGCGCTCGATCGAGGTGCTGCTCCTGTCGGAGCGCGTCGACGAGTGGCTGGTCGCGAATCTCCCCGAACACGAGGGCAAGGCGCTCGCCTCGGTCGCCAAGGGCGAGCTCGATCTCTCCAAGCTGCAATCCGACGACGAGAAGAAGGAGGAGGCGAAGCAGGCCGGCGAGCACAGGGCGCTCGTCGCCAGACTGAAGGACGCGCTCGGCGAGAAGGTGAAGGACGTGCGCGTGACCTCGCGCCTGACGAGTTCGCCCTCGTGCCTGGTCGCCGACGAGCACGACATGGGAGGCAACCTTTCCCGCATCCTCAAGGCGGTCGGGCAGAAAGCGCCGCAGGCGAAGCCGATCCTCGAGATCAATCCCGCGCACCCGATGGTGAAGCGTCTGAACGAGGAAAAAGCGCGCTTCGCGGATTGGAGCAATCTCCTCTTCGACCAGGCGCTCCTCGCCGAGGGCGGACAGCTCGAAGACCCCGCCGGATTCGTTCGCCGCATGAACGAGCTGATGCTCGAGATGGCGGGCGAGGGCAGCCGCATCATCGTTCCGGGGCGTTAAATTGCAAAGCTCCCTCTCCCCCGCGCTTGCGGGGGAGAGCCTAGTCGACCCTCACCCGCTCGCTGCGCTCGCACCCTCTCCCGCGTGCGGGAGAGGGATGGGGTGAGGGTGCTCAATCGCGTGATACTCTGAACCCGGTGTTTCCCTTCTATAGAAAAGTCTGTGTAGGCGCGGCGGCGTTCCTTTTTGCGGCCTCGTTGCTTCACGCACAGCCAGCCCCCGAGCCCGCGACACCCATCGCGCGCAAGCAGCTCGTCACCGCGCGGCAATTCATGGTGGTCGCGGCGCATCCGCTCGCCGCTCGGGCGGGATACGACATTCTGAAGCGCGGCGGCAGCGCAGTCGATGCCGCGATCGCGACTCAGCTCGTGCTCAACCTCGTGGAGCCGCAATCCTCAGGGATCGGCGGGGGAGGGTTCCTGCTCCACTACGCGGCTCGCGAAGAAAAGCTCTCGGCGTATGACGGCAGGGAAACCGCGCCGGCCGCGGCGAAGCCCGACCGTTTTCTCGGCGCGAACGGCCGGCCGCTCGACTGGCCCGCGGCGGTCGTCAGCGGAAAATCGGTGGGCGTGCCGGGGCTCCTGCGGCTGCTCGAGCTTGCGCACCGCAGACACGGCAAGCTCCCCTGGGCGGAGCTGTTCGAGCCGGCGATCAGGCTGGCGGAGAAAGGATTCCCGATCTCGCCGCGGCTGCACGCGCTCCTCGCCGCCGACCGGTTTCTTTCGCAGGACCGCAATGCTCGCCGCTATTTCTACTTGCCGAACGGGAAAGCCAAGCCCGCCGGCGCGCTGCTCAAGAATCCGGAATTCGCCGCGGTGCTTAAGCGCGTCGCGGCGGAGGGCGCCGGCGCCTTTTACCGC
>DASPXL010000358.1:0-7900 GCA_035637375.1 Burkholderiales bacterium | reverse complement strand
GATGGGGAGCGGCACGGCGTCCAGACCCCGTTTGAGCGCCGCTTGGAAAATCGGCGCCTCGCGCGGCGCCGCGATCACCACGCTGTGGCCCCGTCGCGAGATCCCTTCGGCCTCGTCGAGGATCCGGATCTCCTGCCCGCCCCATCCCAAGGACGCTTCGGTGTGGACGATGCGCATGCGCGCGGCGACCCGCGGCCCCGGCTCGTTCGCGTTCGACATGTCAGTGACTGTTTTCGCCGCTCCGGCTCAAGCCGCGGTCCCGCGTCATTGTCCTCTCCATCCATGCAGGCGATTCCGTCACCCACCCGGGCAGAGATTACCTTATCGGACCGTCTCGATTCGTGAGGCCGCTTCCGACGATGCAAATTTGAGCAGCGCCGCGATCACCGGTTCAGCCTGCACGTCGTAGATGCATAGCGGTTTTTCCAATACACATTGCCGCCGCGAACAAGTACTTACCCAGCTTACCTGATGGCCATGCAGGCTATGCTTGTCACGACAGGATAATGCCGGCACATAAAAATATTGTCCTGGTCCAAACAACTGGCCCGCGTCTCCGTATAAATCGTTCTGTCCCTGGCCTGCCAGCACCACCACCCGAAGACCGAGCGCCTTTGCCAGGTGAAGGACGCCTGTGTCTGAACCGAATACGGCGCGTGCGCGCTCGATCCGCTTGGCCAATTCCAGGAGCGAAGTCCGGCCGACCAGGTTGGTCAGCGTCACATGAGATGGCAGTAACCCAGTGAGCCGCGTCGACAGCAATGCATCATCATGCGTGCCCGTCAGCACGGTTTCAACTCCACGCTGATGCAACGCAACAACGACTTGCGCATAGCGTTCAGGCAACCATTGTCTCAGAGGAGAACGCGCCCCGATATGCATCACCACATAAGGCCTGGATATTTTCTGTGGTTCCGGGATGCTGCTGAGATCCAGATAGGGTGGTCTCAAACCCAGAAATTGCGGGTCACTCCCCAGCAATCTGAGTGAAAGCCAGGATTGATGAGTCAATTCTGGTTTATCGGTCGGGAAAGGAATCATCCGGTCAATCAGATGAGAGTGCCGGCCCTTTGGATCATCGAAGCTGACAATTTCCCGTACATCCAATGCGGCCATCAGGGGCAGGTGCCTGGTCTCGAAGGCGACAAAAGCAATGTCGAAACGATTCGGTACCAACGCCGCGATCTTACGCAACTCCATGTAACCCATCGGCTCGGGTATCACGCGACGGACACCCTTAACTTTTTCTGCGAGTGCAACGTATTCTTTCCTGACGAGCAGTGTGACATTCGCTTGAGGATGGCGCCGACAAACCGCCGCCACCAAAGGCAAGGTCATGATCATGTCGCCAAGAAAAGTCGAGGCAACAATCAGTATTTCTTTTGCTTCACCATGAGCAGGAGGCTTGCGGAAATCTCTTAAAAAAGATTTGATCCCCAGCACGGCTTTGAAGAGCAGATGCCCGAGCGTCGATTTTCCCTGTTTCGCCAAACTAAACTCCTACGCACTCAAGCTTCATTGCCACCAGACCGCGAGCGCCCGCTCGCGGGCGCTCCTGCGCGGGTTCCAGCTCGAACCGGTCACGCCGCGCGCGCGCCGCAAGAACGCGGTCGTCCGGCCGGATCATGTCCCCGCGGCCGCAAGCACCGGGACGGCGCCTGCGTCCGGATGCTGGAACTGCAAGCGGTACAGCCGGGCATAGGCGCCGTTCGCCGCGAGAAGCTCCGCGTGCGTCCCGGATTCCACGATTCGCCCCTGGTCGAGCACGAGAATGCGGTCGGCATTCTGAATGGTCGAGAGCCGGTGCGCGATGACGAGCGTCGTGCGGCCCTTGATGAGCATGTCGAGAGCCGCCTGGATATGGCGTTCGGATTCGCTGTCCAGGGCGGAGGTCGCCTCGTCCAGGATCAGCACCGGCGCGTCTTTCAGGAACGCGCGCGCGATCGCAAGCCGTTGCCGCTGTCCGCCGGACAGGCGCACGCCGTTCTCCCCGATCAGGGTGGCAAGCCCTTCGGGCATCTCGCCGATGAACTGCATCGCGTGAGCGGCTTCGGCGGCCCGGACGATATCGGCTTCACGCGTTCCGGCGAGGCGGCCGTAGGCGATGTTGGCGGCGACGGTGTCGTTGAACAGGATGATGTCCTGGCTCACGAGCGCGATGTTCGCGCGCAGGCTCGTGAGCCTGAGCGTCGCGATGTCGATGCCGTCGAGCAGGATTTGTCCTGAATCGGGAGCGTAGAAACGCGGCAACAGATTGGCGAGCGTGGACTTGCCGGCGCCGGAGGCGCCGACCAGCGCCATCGTCTCGCCCGCGTCGATCGAGAACATGACGCGATCCAGGGCCGGGCGCGTGCCCCCCGGATAGCTGAAGCCCACGTTCCTGAACTCGATCCCGCCTTTCGCGCGGCCGATCTCGTGAATCCCGGTATCGACCTCGGCCCTTTCATCGATCAGGCGAAATACGCTTTCTGCGGCGGCGAGCCCCTGCTGCAAGGTCTGATTGACGCCGGTCAGCCTGCGCAGCGGCGGAAACACCAGCAGCAACGCGGTGAGAAAGGACACGAATCCGCCCACGGTCGTCTCGTCTGCGGCGGCCTGGCGCGCCGCAAGATAGACGATGAGCGCGAGCGCGATCGTAACGACGATTTGTATCAGGGGAGTGTTGGCGGCGGCGGCGGCGGTCACCTTCATGTTGAAGCGGCGCACTTTATTCGCTCCCGAGTCGAAGCGCTTCGCCTCGTAATCCTGCCCTCCGAACACCTTGACCACGCGATGACAGCCGATCGATTCCTCGAGCGCATGATTGAGGTCGCCCGTTGCTTCCTGCTCGGCCCGGCTCATGGCGCGCAGCCGCTTCGAGAATGCCCGCGTGATGACGACGGCGGGCGGCCCTACCAGGAGCGCCACCAGCGTCAGCTTCCAGTTGAGCCAGAAAAGCCAGGCGAGCAGCCCGGCGATGGTGAGCGAGTCGTGCAACAGCACCGAAACCACGCTGGTCGCGGCTCCGGTCACCCGCAGGACGTCGAACGTGAACTTGGAGATGAGGCTTCCGGAGGTGTGGTTGTCGTAATAGTGCGTCGGCAGCCTGACGAGATTGACGAACATTGCGTTGCGGAGATCCATCACGACCTTGTTCCCCACCCAGCCGATCGCGTAGCTGGAGAGGTACGAAGCGAAGCCTCGCACGACGAACACGGCGACGATCAGAACCGGCAGCCAGGCGAGCAGGCCGCCTTCCTTTTGCACGAAGCTGCCGTCGAGGAGCGGCTTGAGGAGCGCCGGAAAAGCCGGCTCGGTCGCCGCCATCACCACCATTCCGGCGATGGACAGCGCGAAAGGCACCCAGTAAGGCTTGACGTAGCGGAGGAGGCGAAGGTAAAGCTGCAGGCTATTGGCGTTGGACGATGCCATGGCCGGGCCGGAAAAAATCGGATTATAACTGACTCCCCCTCTCCTCCCAGAGGTTCCGACAGGCGAGCGGCGGCTTTCAGCCGGGCGCAAGGCTCCGATAGAGCGTCAGGAAACGCTCGGCCATGGACTGGAGACTGAACCCCTCGACGCGCTCGCGGGCTCTGCGTCCCATCTCGTGCGCCGTGAGGACATCCAGTCGAGCGAGCCGGTCGGCGAGCGCATCGACCGCCAGGGCCTCGACGACAAAGCCGTTCACGCCTTCGACGATCAGCTCTGCGGTGCCGCACTGCGGCGTGGTGACGACCGGCAGCCCGCAAGCCATCGCTTCGAGCGCCGCGTTGGGAAACGGATCGTAGAGGCTCGGAAGCACGAAGCTGTCGGCCGCGGCGTACCAGGGGCGCACGTCTTCCTGGGCGCCCGCAAAGTGCACGCGCGAGGCGATGCCGAGCGAGCCCGCCAGGCGCTCGGCGCGTCCCTGCGCCTTGTCGCGGCCGACGATGACGAGGTGAGCATCCCTCCGGCGCGAAAGAGCCAGCGCTTTGATCAGCGGAAATACGCCCTTGCGCTCGAAACCGGCACCGACGAAGACGTGCACGGGCGCCTCGCGCGCAATGCCGAGCTTGTGCCTCATCGCCGAGCGATGCGCCTCGCGCAGCCGCGGATGGAACGCCTCGGTATCGATGCCGTTGTAGATGACGTGGAGTCGCTCCTGCGGCGTGCCGAAGCGCGCCCGGATTTCGTCCCTGACCATGCGCGAGTTGCAGATCACCGCACGCAGCCGCGGGCTCGCGAACACGCGCCGTTCCGCGGCGAGGACATAGCGGTGATAGGGATTGAGCGCGAGCCCCAAGCGGCGAAGCGGACCGAGGGCGGCGCGCCGGTTCTCGAGCCACTGGGCGTGCACGCCGTCGCCGGCGCGGTAGATGTCGCAGCAGTCGATGCGCTCATGCGATTGCACGAGATCGAACGGCCGACGGGCGATCTCGCGGCACACCGCGCGGGCGAAGCTCCAGTCGCGCCAAACGCGGCCGACGTAGAACGGGTCGCAGCGGACCAGGCCCCCGGCGGCGCCGATCCATTCGCGAGCGAGGACGGTTACCGCTACACCCTGCCCGCCGAGCGCGCCGAGGGCGCGCTCGATGAAGCGCTCGGCGCCTCCGTAGGCGCTGTAGCGCTGCCGCACCAAGGCGAGACGCATTCGCGCTATTTCCGCGCGAGCTCAAGCCGATCGCACAGGACGCGAACCCCCTCGAGCACGTGCGGACCCTGCCCGTAAAGCACGTCCGGGTCGATCGCGTAGATCCTGCGGTTGCGAACCGCGGGTACAGGCTCAAGACCGCTCCATGCCTGCAGCGCCTCGCTCCCGAAGCCGCCGGTGACGATCGCTTCGGGCCGCGCGTCGAGGACCTGCTCGCGGGAAACGACCGGGGTGAGCGTCTTCGCGGCGGCGAAAACATTGCGTCCGCCGCAGAGGCCGAGCGCGTCGCTCATGAGGTGTGTCCCGTTCACCGTGAGCATCGGCCGGTGCCAGATCTCGAGGAACGCCGCCACGCGGCGCTCCCCGGCATGGCGCCGGCGCAGGTCCTCGATCTCATTTTCGAATTGCCGCGCTCGCCCCTCGGCGACATCTGCGCTGCCGGCAAGCGCGCCGACGAGGCGAACGACGCGCGGGATATCGGCAAGCGACCGCACCTCGGTGACGAAAACCCGGAAACCGAGGCGCTCCAGGCGAGCGATCTGCAGCGGCGAGTTGCCGCTTCGCCAGGCGAGCACCAAGTCCGGCCGCATCGTAATCAGCCGCTCGAAATCGACGCGCCCATGGCTCGCCACCACAGGCAGCCGCTGCGCCTCGGCCGGATAGCGGCTGAAGCTCGATACTCCGACGAGCTTCGCGCCGGCGCCTGCGGCGAAGGCGATCTCGGCGAGATGCGGCGCGAGGCTGACAATTCGCTGCACCGGCTGTACGAGCGAGATTGTGACCCCGCGGTCATCGCTCGCTTGCAGTGCGTACGCGTTTGCAGCCGCCGCGGCGGCGGCCACGCACGCGGCGAACGGGATCATCGTGCGAGCAAGGAATCGACGGCGGACAATGCGGCTTCGAGCGGGAACGCGAACAGCACATCGCGGTGGCGCAACTGGATCGCCAGAGCGCGCTTGAGAGCTGTGAGCTCGACGGCATCGGCGGGTCCGTAAATGCATGCCGTGCAAGATAGCAGAGAACTTGGGCAACACCAAAGGCGGCTCATCCTAAGCCAAAGCGGATTTCCGCCCGATTTTCACGTCCCGCGAAACTCCCGAACATTCTATCTCGGTTGATACTGCAGAGATACAAATACATTGCTGCGCGGAGTGTTGAAATTCTGCGCGAGCTCGTATTCCCGGTTGAATACATTGTTCCACCGGGCCCTGATCGACAACTCGCGATCTAGCATATAGCTTGCAGTGAGGTTGACCAATTCATAGCCGTGCATTCTAGTTCCGGACTTCTCGTTTGCGGCATCGAAGCGTGCGCTGCTTGCGACAAGCTCGCCTCCCAGCCTCCATGGACCGGAAGCATTGCTGACCGTCAAGCTGCCGTATTCTCTTGCGCGGCGCGGCAACAGTTTTCCGGCTTCCTCGTCGACGGGATCCTGCAGCGTGAGCTGCGCGTTCGCCTGCAGCCCACCGAAGAAACCCTGGTAGCCCAGCTCCGTGCCCTTGACCCTCGTGCGGTTCAGATTCTGCACCGTTCCCTCAAACGTGACGGGGTCTGGGTTGGTGACGACGAAGACGATGAGATCGGTGATGCGGTTGTCGAAATACGTGGCGCTGAAGCGATTCGCTCCCACCTGGTAGTTCAGGCCGGCTTCCCTGCTGCGCGAACGCTCGGGCCGCAGGTCCGGGTTGGGGATGAAGGTCGGGTCACCTGTCGCGTAGAGATCGCCGAAGGTCGGCGCCTTGAACGCGGATCCGGCGCCGACGCGCAGCCGTAGCTCCGAGGTCAAGTGATACCCGTAACCGAGCAATCCCGTCGTATGGTTTCCGAACTGACTGTTGTCATCTCCGCGGATATTCGCCTGCCAATCGTGCTTTTCGTACGTTCCCACATATCCGGCAAACGCCGACTTGATCGTGCGACGGTTCTGCGCGAACGTGGAATCGCTCGTAACGTGCTGCGCCAGGTATTCCGCTCCCGCTATCGCAGTGCCCGGACCGAGCTTGATGTTGTTCTGCCAGGTGAACTGAGGCTGCCTCGTCCCGAAGAAGCTGAGGAAGGCCCCGGTGGTCGTGCTTTTGTCCTGGCTTTCTCCGACTCTTACGAGACTTTGCCAACTGGGGGTGATCTGGTTGGCGCTATAGAGAGAAAAGGCGGAGAGCGTCTGATGAGTCACGGCGTCGATCGTGGGGTCGTTGTCGAAATGCGTTCGGCCGTCGCTCTGGAATACCGTGAGCCCCAATTCATTCCTCGAATCCAGGCGATGGGCGATCCTTCCGGAAAAATTTTCGTTTCGGTAGCCGTCCTTGTCAGGATCATGTCCAAACGCACCGGGTTTCATCGCGTCGAAACCGTCGGTCTCGAAGTAGCCGAGATTCAGGGTGAAATCCGTATTGCCGACGGTGCGGTTGACTCCGCCGCCCACGCTGCGCGTGTTGTACGTTCCGACACCCGCGGTAATGCTCGACGCGGGCGCGTATTTGCCGCTCTTGGTGAAGATCTGGATCACACCGCCGATCGCATCGGACCCGTACAGGCTGCTCAATTGACCCGGCACGACCTCGATGCGCTCAATCTGGCTGGGCGGAATATTCTCGAACGCCGTGGTGCCGAGCGTGGCGGACCCGACCCTCATGCCGTCCACCAGAACCAGGGTGTGATTGCTATTCGCCCCGCGCATGAAAACGCTGCTGGCCTTTCCGAATCCGCCGTTGCTCACGATCTCGACCCCGCCTAGGGTTTGCAGCACCTCGACCACGGTCTGCTGACCGCTTTGGGCAATGTCTTCGGCCGTGATGATCTTGACCGGCTGGAGGGTCTGAGAGCGTGCCTGAGGAAAGCGCGTTGCCGTGACCACGACAGCGTCTTCGGATTCTTGCGACCAAGCAGTGGATGCGGCGCACGCGCACAGCGCCGCGACAATGGTGCGTTTCATGGATTCCCCCTCGGCCAGCGTCCCCGCAGGCTTGCGTCCAGCGTCGAGAGGAAATGCGATGGCGGAGCGAGCGGCTGGCCGCTCCCCGCGGCATTTCCGACTATCGCTTGAGGCCGGTCTCCGGGCTTGTGGGATCGGGCGTATCGCCTTCCCGTGAGCGCTCGCTCACAGTGGCTGGGCTGTCCGCCTGCGCAAAGCGCAGGCTCCGGCCGCTTGACTTGATACGCCCGCGCACACTTACCGTTGCGGGGGCAGCAGAGGCTTTGGCGATCGAAAACTTCTTTCCCCGACTCGGGGGATTTTCAAGGGGGCATCGCCCTCTTGATCGACTGGGTGCCGCACCTCTTTCCCGTTTCACA
>DASPXL010000357.1:0-2923 GCA_035637375.1 Burkholderiales bacterium | reverse complement strand
GAGCCGCCGATGCCGATATTGACGATATCGGTTATCGGGAGGCCGTCACCGCCCTTGAGGGCGCCTCGCTGAGCCTCATCGACGAAGCGGCGCATTTGATCACGGGCGGCGCGCACCGCGGGCATCACGTCGCCGCGTTCCGGAAATGCCCTGCGGTCTGAGCGCAAGGCCACGTGGAGCGCGGCGCGTCCCTCGGTATCGTTCACGGGGTCGCCGGCGAACATGCGCGCGATCCACGCGGGCACTTGCGCCTGGGCGGCGAGCTCGCGCAGGAGCCGCATCGTTTCCGCGTCGATCCGGTGCTTGGAGTAATCGAGCAGCAGTCCGCCCGCCTCGAGCGAGAATCGCCCGGCGCGCGATGCGTCAGCAGCGAACAGCTCGCTCAGGCTCGCGGCCGCGATCCGCCTCTGATGCGCCGCAAGGGCCTGCCAGGCGGGCGAGCGGGTGAGCTTGCTCACGATTGTTTCTGGTAGAGCCGGAAGCGCTCGCGGTCGCGCGGCCGGCTGCCTTCCCAGAGGAGCTTCCAGCCCGGGCCCGTGCGGTCGGGCTCTCCCTGGCGGGCTTGTACCAGGAGCAGCGGGCAGCGGCTCTCGGCGCGGAGCTCGAGCCGCTGCGTGACGACCCCGGCGTGATAATCGAACACCGCGCGCTGCGCTTCGCCCAGGCCGCGGCTTTCGATGCAGCGCGTGCCTGCAGGGATGTGCTTTTTCAGCGCCTGCGCGACCGGACGGTAGCTCTTTCCGTAGTCGATCCAGGGGAGGATCAAGGTCATGGCGAGGCACCAGAGCAGCGTGATGCCGGCGGACCAGAAAGTCACGCCGCGGAACGCCGAGCGCTCGCTTTTCAGGATCAGCCAGAGCCACGCGAGCGTAAACGCGAGCGCGACCGCGAATGCCGTCCAGGAAAACTGCGGCACGTAGCCGGGCTCGAGCTTGGAGAAGCGGTCTGCGATTCTCGAAGGGACGCCGGTCATCATCGCAAACCACCCCAGCCACATGATCGCGCCGAGAAACCCCGCGCTCATGACGCCGAACGACGCGAGCGCGTTGGCGGCGCCGCGGCGCAGGCTCGGAACGCCGGCGCCCGCAAGGAGCGCAAGCGGCAGGAGCAGCGGCAAGCCATAGACCTCGCGCGGAGCGTCGAGCGCGAGCAGCACGGCGAACGAAGCGGCGCAAGCGGCGATCAGCATGCGCATGCCGGGCTCGAATGTGCGGCGGCGCGCCTCCCACAGCGTCCACAACGCGAGCGGCCACGCCGGCCACGTCGCCCAGAGAAGCGTCTGCGCCCAGTAGCCGAGCGCCTCGACGGGCGGAACCGCAAACCGGACGGCGTTGGCTTGCCACCATGCGAGGACGAGTCCGGGCGCGCGGCTTTCCGCAGCCGCGAGCCAGCCGCCGCAGATTCCGAGCGGCACGAGCAATGCGGGAAGCAAGCTGAGCAGATATTCGCGCCGGTGCCAAGCTTCCGATACGAGCGGCACGGCGAGCGCGACCGCGACCGGCGCGATCACGGCCGGGATTCCCTTGCTGAGCGCGGCGACGGCAAGACCTGCGCCGAGCAGCCAGCCGGCGCGGTGGGGCTTGCGCCGCGCGAGCGCGATGCCGTACCAGGCGAGCGCCTGCCCCGCGAGCATGCTGCTTTCGGCGAGCGTTTCATGCGCGTGCACGAGCAGTCCGAGGCAGCCGAGCAGCGCGAGCGCCGCGCTCATCCCCTCGGTCCTGGCGTAGAGCTCGCGGCCGGCAAGGTGCACGAAGGCGATCACGGCCGCCATCATCACGCCGCTCGCCAGGCGCGCGCCGTCGTGGGGAGCGAGAACCAGTCCGAAGACGTTCGCGGCCAGCGCCGCGATCCAGTAATGGAACGGCCCGTCCTCCAGAAACGGTTCGCCCGCCAGGTACGGCACGATCCACCGCCCGTGCTCGAGCATTTGATGAACGATGCCGATCCCGATTGCGTCGTCGGTCTTCCACGGATCGTGTCCGACCAGGCCGGGCAGAAGGTACGCGAGGACGAGCAGCGCGAGCAGCGCCGGGGCGAGCGGCAGCGTGATACGGCCGGCCGCGAAGTTCATTGGGTGGTCTCTCAGACGAAAAAGGCAGCCGAAGCTGCCTTTTTACCCGTTGCGCGAGGGGACTTCAACACGCGGGCGCGGCGCTTTCGAACGGGCCGGCGCCGCTCGCGGCGATGCGCATCAGGCCGAAGCCTGTTTGGCTGCCTTGGTCGCGGGCTTCTTTTTCGTGTACTTCTGGCGGAATTTCTCGACCCGGCCGGCGGTGTCGACCATCTTCTGCTTACCCGTGTAGAACGGGTGGCAGGCCGAGCAGACCTCGACGTGCAGATCCTTGCCCAGCGTCGAGCGCGTGGTGAAGGTGTTTCCGCAGCTGCAGATAACCTTGATTTCCTTGTACTCGGGGTGAATTTTCGGCTTCATGGCCTTGTCCTTGCTGTTGCTCCGTGTTGAGTGGGGCGAAATTATCCGTGAAATCACGCGCCCGGGCAAATTACCCGCGCCTCATGGAGTCAAAAAAGTCCCCGTTGTTCTTGGTGGCGCGGATCTTGTCGACCAGGAATTCCGCCGCTTCGAGGTCGTCCATCGGGTAGAGCAGTTTCCGCAGCACCCACACCTTCTGCAGGATCTCTTTTTCGATCAGCAATTCTTCGCGCCGCGTGCCCGAGCGATTGACGTTGATCGCAGGGAAGATGCGCTTCTCGTACATCCTGCGGTCGAGGTGGATCTCCATGTTGCCGGTGCCCTTGAACTCCTCGTAGATCACGTCGTCCATGCGCGAGCCCGTGTCGATGAGCGCGGTCGCGAGGATGGTGAGGGAGCCGCCTTCTTCGATGTTCCTCGCCGCGCCGAAAAAGCGCTTGGGGCGCTGCAGGGCGTTCGCGTCGACGCCGCCCGTGAGCACCTTGCCGGATG
>DASPXL010000356.1:0-5540 GCA_035637375.1 Burkholderiales bacterium | reverse complement strand
CCGGGGTATTACCGCGGGCGCGAAATGGCGCTGCGCATGATGCGGGTGCTGCGCAAGCCGGGCGCGCCGCTGCCCGCCTGGCCCGCGCCGAAGCCGCCCAAGAGCTGACAGGTTGTTGAAAAAGGGGGCTACGCCCCCTTGTGATCCCCCAAACTGGAGGCCGTAGAAAAACGCTTCCCTCTGAAACTCGACTTGCACAGAATTCGATTTTCACGCGGGAAGCGTCTTTCAACAGCCTGCTAACGTTCACCCACGCTTTTCCAAGGGATCGCCGAAATGCGAGGCGCGGCGCTCGCTCTCACCCTCGGCCTCATGGCGAGCGCCGCTTCGGCGGTCCCGGGACTCGAGCCGGGCGTATCGCGTGAGCTCGCGCGGTGGCGCGCCCGGCAATACCACGACGTTCGCTACGCGCTCGCGCTCCACATCGCCGCGGGCGCGGCGAAGCTCGAGGGGACCGCGACGATCGAGCTCACTCTCCCCGACGACACGCCCGACGTGGTGCTCGACTGGCGGCCCCCGCCGGGCGCGGCGGCTGTGCGGGAGCTGAGCGTCAACGGCAAGCGCGCGCAGTCGAGGCTCGAGCGGGAGCACCTGATCGTTCCGGCCCGCTTTCTGCGCATGGGCAGGAACCGCGTGATCCTGCGCTTCGAGTCGCCGATCGCCGCCTCCGGGAGCGCCGTGACGCGCTACACCGACCGCGATGACGGCTCCGAGTACGTCTACACGCTGCTGGTGCCTTCTGACGCGAGCAGCGTGTTCCCCTGCTTCGACCAGCCCGATCTGAAGGGGCGATTCAGCCTGGAGCTGACCGTGCCCAGGGGTTGGACCGCGGTCGCCAACGCCTCCGTGGCCGCGACCGAGGACGCGCCGAACGACATGCGCCGCCATCGCTTTGCGCAGACCCTTCCGATCAGCACCTATCTCTTCGCCTTCGCCGCAGGACCGTTCGCAGAGCTCACGGAGGCCGCGGGCCCCACGCGCCTTTGGGTGCGCAAGTCGCGCCTTGCACGCGCCCGCGAGGAGGCGCCGGAGGTGCTGCGGCTCAACCGCGAGGCGATGCAGTGGTTCGCGCGCTACTTCGGGTTCCGCTTTCCGTTTCCCAAGTACGACCTGGTCCTCGTCCCCGAGCTCGCCTACGGCGGCATGGAGCACGCGGGGGCGACCTTCCTGCGCGAGGACGCGGTGCTGTTTCCTTCCGCGCCGAACGAAACCGACATCCTCGCGCGCGCGCAGCTCGTCTTTCACGAGACCTCGCACCAGTGGTTCGGCGATCTGGTGACGATGCGCTGGTTCGACGACCTGTGGCTGAAGGAGGGTTTTGCCAATTTCATGGCGGCCAAGGCGGCCGAGGTGCTCCTCCCCGGGCAGGCGGTCTGGAACGCGTTTCACGCGCTCAAGACCGCCGCCTACCGCACCGACGTCACCGAGGGGACGACGCCGATTTACCGGCCGCTTCCCAATCTCTCGTCGGCGAAATCCGCCTACGGCAATATCGTCTACGGCAAGGCCCCGGCGGTGCTGCGCCAAGCCGAGTTCTACGTCGGCGATGCCGCGTTCCGGCGCGCGGTGCGTCGGTTCGTGAAAAAACACGCCTACGCGGCCGCCGACTGGAGCGATCTGGTCGCGGCGCTCGAGGGCGCCTCGGGCCGCGACCTGAAGCGCTGGGCGCAAGCCTGGGTCAAGCGCCGCGGCATGCCCGAGGTGCGCCTCTCCTGGGACACCGACCGTGAGGGCCGCCCGAAAAACGTCGCTGTGGAGCAGCGCGACGTGCTCGGCGAAGGCCGAGCCTGGCCGATGAAGCTGAGGGTGTTTGCCTTGCCCGAGAGCGGGCTCCCCGTCTCCTCCGATGCCTTGCTGCGCGGCAAGCGCTCGCGCGTCCCGGCGATGGACGGGATGCCCGAGATCGAGTTCGCGTTTGCCAACTTCGGCGACTACGGCTACGGGCGTTTCATGCTCGACGAGGCGAGCCGGGAGGCGGTGCTTGCGCGTCCGGAAATCGTGCAGGGCGACCTGCTGCGCTCGCTCGTCTTCGATTCGCTTTGGGAATCGGTTCGCGACGCCGAGCTCGGGCCGCTCGCCTACCTCGACCTCGCCGAGCGCGTCGCCCCCGCCGAGCGCGACCCGGTGACCCTCGCGAGCCTGCTTTCGCGCGCACAGGTCGCTTTTCTTCACTATTCGTCGGATGCTCAGCGGGACGCCGCGGCGCCTCGCTTCGAGCGGCTTCTTGCCGATGGAATGCTGCACGCGGACACCCGCGGCCGCCGCATCACCTTCTTGAGGACGTTCGCGGCGAGCGCCTGGTCGGAGGCCGCTC
Organism: Burkholderiales bacterium; assembly: GCA_035637375.1. Lineage (GTDB taxonomy): Bacteria > Pseudomonadota > Gammaproteobacteria > Burkholderiales > SG8-39 > VBDM01. The sequence goes on along the minus strand of DASPXL010000356.1, from coordinate 3,226 downwards.
GGGCGCAGTTGAGATCGCTTCTGGCGAACGCTCTGGAGATTCCCGGTGTCAAGCTCAGCTCGCGCGACCGCTTCCGCATCGTCGCGCGGCTGCTCGCGCTCGGAGACCCCGATGCCGGCCTGCTCCTTGCGATGCAGAGCGCAACCGATTCGAGCGACGACGGCCGCCGCTACGCTTTTGCCGCGGCGGCGGCCGAGCGCAGCGCCGAGGCGAAACGCGCCTACTTCGAGCGTTTCTTCGGCGATCCGGGCCTCGCTGAAAGCTGGATCGATGCGGCGCTCGGCCCTTTCAACTCGGTCGAGCACGCCGAGCTGACCCAGCCGTTTCTCGATCTCGCGCTCGCGGCCCTGCCCGAGCTCAAGCGCACGCGCAAGATCTTCTTCGTCCACAACTGGCTCGCCGCGTTCGTCGGCGGGCAGGCGGACGCCGCGGCGCTCGAGCAGATCGAGAGCTTCGCGCGCGAGCCCGGTCTCGACCCCGACCTGAAGCTCCAGCTGCTCGAGGCGATGGACGGCCTCGCGCGCACCGTGAAGATCCGCGCGCGCTTTGCGCGAAACTGAAAGCGCGTCAGTCGAGCGCGCCGGCGGCGTAGGCGCGCTCGATCTCCCCGCCGAATTTCTTCTGCACCCGCTCGCGCTTGACTTTCAGGGTCGGGGTGAGCAGCCCGTTGTCCACCGTCCAGGGATCGCGCGTGGCGACCACCCGCCGCACCCGGATGTAGCGCGGGAATCCCTTCAAGCGATCGTTCGCCCGCTGGATGAGGGTCTTCTCGTCGGTCTCCTGCGTCACCGCGACGAGCGTCAGGAACGGCCGGCCCTCGCCGACGAGGACGCCCTGTTCGAACACCGGATCGCCGAGGATGGCGAGCTCCACGTCCTGCGGCGGGAGCTTCTCGCCGTTGGAGAGCACGAGCACGTCCTTCAGCCGCCCGCGGATGAAGATCTTGCCGCCGCGGATCTCGGCGAGGTCGCCGGTGTGCAGCCAGCCCTCGCCGTCCAGCGTCATCGCGGTCGCCTCCGGGAGATTCCAGTAGCCTTTCATGATGCTTGCGCCGCGCGCGAGCAGCTCCCCGCCAGGCGCGATTTTCACTTCGACGTTGTCGAGCGGACGGCCCACCGACTCGGGCGCATTGTCTTCGATCCGATTCACCGAGATCACCGGTGACGCCTCGGTCATGCCGTATCCCTGAAGCACCGGCAGCCCCAAACCGATAAAGAGCCACGCGATCGCCGGATCGAGCGGAGCGCCGCCTAGCACCGCGAACCTCATCCGGCCGCCCAGCCTCGCGAGCACCGGGCGGGCGACGCTGCCGCGCAGCAGCGCTAGTACGACGCGCTCGAGAAGTCCGGCCTCGCCCCGGAGGGCGCGGCCGCCCGCCGCCACCACGGAGTCGAACAGCCGTTTCTTCATGGGCGCCTTGGCGAGAGCCTCGTTCACCCGCGAGGCGAATCTCTCGAAAACGCGAGGTACGGCGTACATCACCGTGGGCCGCTCGCTCGCGAGATCCTCGGCGAGCTGCGAGACCGAGCGCGCGTAGGCGACTTTCGCGCCGATGGAAAGCGGCAGGTAGTAGCCGCCGGTGCGCTCGAACATGTGCGAAAGCGGCAGGAAGGAAAGAAATACGTCGTCGGGTCGCGCAAGGCGCGTGCGCTCGCAGCCCGCGACGTTGGCGAGGACGTTGCCGTGGGTGAGCATTACGCCCTTGGGACGGCCGACGGTGCCCGAGGTATAGCAGATCGTCGCGAGAGCGCCGGCTTCGAGGGGCGCGACCTCGAACTCGGGCGCCTGCTTTGGAAGCGCCGCTTCGACCGGCTCGCGCCCGCTTCCCGGTTCGACGGTCAGACAGAGAATGCGCGGGAGGGTCGCACTCACATTTGCGAGAGCATCGGCCATGCGGCTAGTCTCCGCCACGAGGAGCCGCGCGCCGCTGTTTTCCAGGCACCAGGCGACGTTCTCCGGATTGTCGTCCACGTAGAGCGGCACGACGACGAGACCGAGCCCGAGCGCGGCCTGATCGGCCGCAACCCAGTGGATGCCGTTTCTCAGGCACAGCGCGATGCGATCGCCTCGCGCAAAGCCCTCGGCGCGCAGGTACTGCTGCCAGCGCGCGGCGTACCCGGCGATCTCGCGCGCGGAAATATCGCGCCAGCCACCCTCGAGAAACTGACGGTAAAGAACGCGCTCCGGCGTCGCCAGCTGCGCTTTCAGTAGGCCCGCGATATTCACCATCGTGTGCTAGTCTCCCCCGCCTGCATCATGCTCAATCCGCGATGACCTCGCAAGGATTCTTCGCTTCCTGCCCCAGAGGCCTCGAATCGCTCCTCGCCGACGAGCTGCAGCAGCTCGGCGCGCAAAAGATCGGACCTGTTCCGGGCGGGGTCGCGTTCGAAGGCGACATGCGGACCTGCCTCCGCGCCAACCTCGAGTCGCGGCTCGCAACCCGCGTGCTGATGCGGCTTGCCCGCGCTCCCTGCCGCGGCGAACAGGACGTCTACGAAGCGGCGCTCGCGGTGCGCTGGCCCGACTGGTTCAGCGAGAGACAAAGCATTCGCGTCGACGTCAACGCGATCCGCTCGCCGCTGAAGAGCCTCGAATTCGCCACCTTGCGCATCAAGGACGCGGTGTGCGACCGCTTTCGCGCCGACCGCGGGCGCCGGCCCGACGTGGACACGCGTTCGCCCGAGGTGCGCATCCACGGTTTTCTCGACCGCGCGAGCGTTACGCTCTATCTGGACACCTCGGGTGAGCCGCTCCACCAGCGCGGCTATAGGAAGGACGCGGGCGAGGCGCCGCTCAAGGAGAACCTCGCCGCGGGCATCGTGCGGCTCACCGGCTGGGACGGAAGCGAGCCGCTCCTCGATCCCATGTGCGGCAGCGGCACGCTCGCGATCGAGGCGGCGATGATGGCGCTCGCCGTTCCCCCGGGCCACGCGCGCGGCTTCGGCTTCGAGCGCCTGGCGGGATTCGATGCGCGGCTGTGGAAAGAGGTGCGCGAAACGGCCCTCGCGCGGGTTCAAGCGCCGCGCAAGCTCGCGCTCTTCGCCCGCGACCGCTACGGCGAGGAGCTGAAGAAAGCGCGGCGCAATCTCGAGGCCGCGGGTCTCGCGCCTTGCGTCGAGCTCAAGCAGGCCGATGTCCTCGATACCGGCGCTCCGGCGGGCGCGGGCGTGCTGGTCGCCAATCCCCCTTACGGCGCGCGCCTGGGCGAAGACAAGGCGCTCGCGGA
>DASPXL010000355.1:0-2529 GCA_035637375.1 Burkholderiales bacterium | reverse complement strand
GCGCCGCGAGGTCGGAGCCGCCGCCCGCCGGAAAGGCGACGACGATCCTGATCGGGCGCGACGGATAGGGTTGCGCCCAGGCGCTCTGCGCGGCGAGCGCCAGCCCGAGGAAAAGCAGGTTTACAAGCCGCGCGGCAGGTTCCATGCTTATACTACGAAAGCCCAAAATGTAGTATAACCGGCCGCTACAACCGCGCCTGCAGGAAGCGCAGCAGCCGCTGCGCGAAAAATCCTGCGTGGCTTCCCGGCTCGTCGATCGGGTCGCCGATCCAGAAGTGCGGCGCGCCGGCGAGGACCACCGAGCGCACGTAATGCCCGGCTTGCTTCAGCGCCTCGAGGAAGGCTTCGCCCTGCTCTTTGTGATCGACCACGTCGTCTTCGGTGCCCCAGGCGAGGAGAAAGGCCGTGCCGTTGTTTTTGGCCGAGACGTAGGAAAGCGGCGAGGCGTCGAAATAGATGCGCCGGTCGTCGAGCAGGCTCGCGCCGAGAAATTTCTCGACGATCTGGTCGCGCGGGCGCGAGACCTGGTCGTGGCGCCATTGCCGCGCGAGGTCGTGCACGCCGTAGACCGAGACCGCGACCTTCACCTGCGTGGAGACGCTGCCGTGGGGATCGCCGCGGTTGCCGTCCTTGAAGAGCGCGTGCTCGCCCGCAAGCGCGACCAGCGACGCGAGCTGCCCACCCGAGGAATCGCCCATGAGGGCGATGCGCTCGGGGTCGATCCCGAGCTCCGCAGTGTTCGCCTTCGCGAACTGCACCGCGGCGCGCACGTCCTGCACCGCTTCGGGATAGACCTTCTCCGCCGGCTTGGACAAGCGGTGGGTGACGGCAAGCACCGCGTAGCCGCGCTCGGCGAGCCAGGGCCCGAGGGTGCGGTAGTTCTCGAGATTGGCGAGGCGCCAGCCGCCGCCGTGAACGGCGATCACCGCGGGAAATTTCCCCGGGCCCTTCGGCGCATACAGATGCCCCTTGAGCGATACGCCGCCGTGGACGGCGTATTCGATCTCGCGGCGCTCCGCGGCTGCATCGCTCATTTTATTTTCTCCTTCGGACGGCTCAGCTCGATCGGCTCGGGCCGTAACTATATGACATTCACGGGCACGTTAGAATGATCGGAGCATGAAGCCGAAGGTTCTTGCGCCGGCGCTCGCGCTCGTCGCGCTCGTCTGCGGCGCGAGGGCGCAAGCCCAGTCCTTTTCCGAGCTCGCCCTGGACGGGCGGCCCGACCGTCTGCAAAAGCTCGCCGCCGGGGCAAAGAAGGAAGGCGGGCTCACCCTCTACACGTCGATCCCGGAAAAGGACATGGCGGTGCTCGCCGCCGATTTCGACAAGCGCTACGGCGTCAAAGTCAATGTCTGGCGCGCTTCCTCGGTCAAGGTCCTGCAGCGCGCCGCGGCCGAGGCGCGCGCGAACCGCTGGGATTTCGATGCAGCCGCCGTTTCCTCGCCGGAGATGGAGGCGATGCACCGGGAACGGCTGCTGCAGGAGGTGCGCTCGAGCCATCACGCGGACCTCGCCCCCGACGCGATGCCTTCGCACCGGGCCTGGGTGCCGCAGTTCCTGAACGTGTTCGTGCAGGCGTACAACACCGCCCTCGTAGGAAAGGAGGATCTGCCGAAATCCTATACGGAGCTCGCAAATCAGAAATGGAGGGGCAGGCTGGGCGTCGAAGCCTCCGATGGCGAGTGGTACTGCGGCGTTCTCAAAAACGTGGGCGAGGAAAGAGGCGCGAGGATGTTTCGCGACATCGCGGCGACGGCGGGCTGGTCGGTGAGGAGCGGCCATACGCTGCTCGCGAACCTGGTCGCCTCGGGCGAGGTGCCGCTTGCGCTCACCGTATACAGCTACCGCATCGAGCAGCTGAAGAGCGCGGGAGCCCCGGTCGAGTGGTTCGGCATCGACCCGGTGATCGGCCGGGCCAACGGCGCCGGCGTCTCCAGACGGCCGCCGCACCCCAACGCGGCGCTGCTCTTCTACGAATACCTGATCAGCGATGCTCAGCCCTTGATGGTGAAAATGAACTATCTCGCGGCGAACACGAGGATCGCATCGTCTCTGCGCGGGGTGAAAATCCGGTTCATCGACCCGCGCATGCCGCTCGAGGAGCTCGACCGCTGCGCGAAAGCGTTCGACGATCTGAACGGCGGCCGCGGCGCGCGGTAAGGGAATTCGGCTTCAGGGAAGCGGCAGCAAGGGCTTCCTGCCCTCGTGCAGCTGCTGGTCGAAGGCGGTCAGCATCACCGCGGTGAGCGCGTAGTTCGCCATGAGCGCGGTGATGTTCACGACCGCGGTCTGCCCGAAGACCCGCACCATCTCGGCGTAGGTTTCCGGGCGGACTTTTCTGTCGCGAAACAGCTCGCGGCCGAAGCCGATGATCGCGGTTTCCTTTTCCGCCGCTCCCGAAACGGCCTTTCGGAACTTCACGACGTCGATGATCTTCGGGTCGAGGCCCTCCTTCAGGGCGACCGGCTCGTGCGCGGTCCACTCGAACTGGTTGTCGAGCTCGCGCGAGGTCACCAGGATCGCAAG
>DASPXL010000354.1:0-3376 GCA_035637375.1 Burkholderiales bacterium | reverse complement strand
GCGTAGAAGCCGGGGCGCTCCCTGGCCGCCGCGACCAATTCCCGCAGCGTCTTCGCCGGCGCGTTCGGGTTCGCGGCGATGAGCTGCGGCACGCTCACGAGGAGCGATACGGGGGCGAAGTCGCGCTCGACGTCGTAGTTGAGCTTGTAGAGGAAAGGATTGATAGTGTGCGAGGAGAGCGTGAACAGAAAGATGTAGCCGTCGGGTGCGCTCTTGGCCACCGCCTCGGTGCCGACCGCGCCGCCGGCGCCGCCCCGATTCTCGATGACGATAGTCTGCCCGAGGCTCTCCGAGAGCTTGGGCTGCACTATGCGCGCGGTGATGTCGACGGTGCCCCCGGGCGGGAAGGTCACGATGAATCGGATCGGCCTTGCCGGATACTCCTGCGCGAGCGCCTGCGATCCGATGCCGATCGCGCACCCGGCGACGAGGCCGAGCGCCGCAATGAGCAGGCGGGGCTTCAAAGCTGCGAGAGGATCGTCTCGGCGCCGCTGACTTCGTACTTGCCGGGCGCCTCGACGTTGAGCTTCTTCACCACGCCGTTCTCGACCAGCATCGAGTAGCGCTGCGAGCGCACGCCCATGTTGCGCGCGATGAGGTCGAGCTCGAGGCCGAGCTTCTTCGTCCACTCGGCGCTGCCGTCGCCGAGCATGCGGATCTTGCCGCCCGCCTTCTGGTCGCGGCCCCAGGCGGCCATCACGAAGGCGTCGTTCACGGCGACGCACCAGATCTCGTCGACTTTCTTCGCCTTCAGCCGATCGTAGTTTTTGACGAAGCTCGGGACGTGCTTGGCCGAGCAGGTCGGCGTATACGCGCCCGGCAGGGCGAAGATCACCAGTTTCTTTCCCTTCGAGGCTTCAGCGACGCTGATGTCCTGGGGATTGATCGGGCAGCCCGCGGCCGCGTCGAACTCGGTCGATTCGGAAAGCTTGCCGTCGGGGAGCTTGTCGCCGACTTTGATGGTCATTTCGGTCCTCCGGAAGTTCAAGTTTTTGGAGCGGTTAGCATGTCGCAGTTGACCGGCAAAGTCAAAACGCTTGCCGGTTCCGGAGCGGCTGGCTATATTCCCGGCCATGCAGACCGCCGCAGAAGCGCTGCAGGACCACCGGCTCACGCTCTCCGAGGTGCTCCAGGGCCTCGTCGCGGACGGCGTCGTGCCCAAGGCGGACGCCGACAAGCTCGTCGCCGACCGCAGGTTGCATCGCGGCGATCACCATCCGCTGGTCGTCATCGCCGACCAGAAATGGCGCTCCCGCAAGCCCCCGCAGAAGCTCCTCTCCCTCGAGTGGCTCACCGAGTGGCTCGCGGGGCAGACCGGGATGGAGTACTTCCACATCGATCCGCTCAAGATCAACTTCGCCGCCGTGACCGAGGTGATGTCCAACCACTACGCGGCGCGCTTCAAGGTCCTCCCGGTCGAGGTGAACACCCGCGAGGCGGTGATCGCGACCGCCGAGCCCTACGTCAAGGAGTGGGAAAAGGAGCTGAAGCAGATGCTGCGCCTGGAGATCCGCCGCGTCATCGCCAATCCGCTCGACATCGCCCGCTACCAGGTCGAGTTCTACAACCTCGCAAAATCGATCAAGGGCGCGGCGCAGAAGGGCGGCGAGCAGAGAAGCGGCATCGGCAATTTCGAGCAGCTGGTCGAGATCGGCCAGACGAACAAGCAGTTCGACGCGAACGACCAGCACATCGTGCACGTGGTCGACTGGCTGTGGCAGTACGCTTTCGACCAGCGCGCGAGCGACATCCACATGGAGCCGCGCCGCGACGTGGGCGAGGTGCGCTTCCGCATCGACGGGGTGCTGCACCCGGTGTACCAGATCCCGATGCCCGTGATGGCGGCGATGACCTCGCGCATCAAGATCCTCGGGCGCATGGACGTGGTCGAGAAGCGCCGCCCGCAGGACGGCCGCATCAAGACGCGCACCGCCGACGGCCAGGACGTCGAGCTGCGCCTGTCGACGCTCCCGACCGCGTTCGGCGAGAAGCTCGTGATGCGCGTCTTCGACCCGGAGGTGATCGTCAAGGATTTCGCCGAGCTCGGCTTCTCCGAGGACGACAAGGGGCGCTGGAAGCAGATGATCGAGCAGCCGAACGGCATCATCCTGGTGACCGGGCCCACCGGCTCGGGCAAGACCACCACGCTCTATTCGACCTTGAAAACGATCGCCACGCCCGAAGTCAACGTGTGCACCATCGAGGACCCGATCGAGATGATCGAGCCCGCCTTCAACCAGATGCAGGTCCAGTCGGCGATCGAGCTCGGCTTCGCCGAAGGCGTGCGCGCGCTGATGCGCCAGGATCCCGACATCATCATGGTGGGCGAGATCCGCGACATCGAGACCGCCGAGATGGCGGTGCAGGCGGCGCTCACCGGGCACCTCGTGTTTTCCACGCTGCATACCAACGACGCGGCGAGCGCCGTCACGCGGCTGCTCGAGCTCGGCGCCCCCCCTTACCTCCTCAACTCGACCATTCTCGGCGTGATGGCGCAGCGCCTGGTGCGCACCTTGTGCCGCCACTGCAAGGAAAAGACTCCCTACGAAGGGGCGCGCGAGGGCGAATTGAGCTGGGAGGAGTTCGTCGCTCCCTGGAAAGCGAAGCGGCCCGCGCACGTTTATCGGGCGGTCGGATGCCTCGAATGCCGCAACACCGGCTATATGGGGCGCGTGGGCCTCTACGAGATCCTGCTGCTCTCGCCGGAGATCAAGCGCCTGATCAACGCCGAAGCGGATGTCGCGAAGATCAGGGAGCTCGCCTACAAGGAAGGCATGAAGCCGCTGCGCATAAGCGGCGCCATGAAAGTCGCGCTCGGATTGACGACGCTCGAAGAAGTGCTCAAGGTCGCGCCGCCGCCCGGGCAGGCGTGATCCGAATTTTCACAGGAGGAGGGGCGATGACGACACGCAGCATCACGCGGCTGCGCTTGCTCGCTGGCGCGGCCGCGACCACGCTCGACGGCTATCCGATGACGTAGAAGGGCCAGGCGTAGTCCATCCGCCGCTTCAACGAAGGAGTAACGGTCCGCCACCCGCTTCTTCTCCCTTCTTCTCCTCAAGGAAGAGGACATGCAGTACGCTTGAAAGAAAGAAACACATCTCGACGACAGCCAAGCCATCCTCGCTCTCGATGACCGCACAGTACGGTTTCCTCTGGCGGTGAAGCTTGGCTGTCTCTTCCGCCGTCAGGATCTCAGCCGGTACTTAAGAACTGGGTTCCACCGCTTGCTATCGGTGACTGTAGCCATCAGTAGACCTTCCCGGCCACATCACGGATCGTAATCCCCAATCGGCGGGCCAGGTTCAGAACCGCAGGGGGTATAGGCTGCGTTTGAATCGCAACCTCGAGAATCTGGTGACCTCTGAGGAGCTGT
>DASPXL010000353.1:0-3396 GCA_035637375.1 Burkholderiales bacterium | reverse complement strand
CGGTGCAGTTCGCCGCTGCGGCGCTGCTCGCGGTCGCGTTCCGCGTCAATCTGCCCGTCGCAGTGGTCGTCACGCTCTACACCAACCCGTTCACCATCGTGCCGCTCTACGTCATCGCTTATGGAATCGGCGCGTTATTCGTCGCACCTGACGGGGCGGCGCTGAGCCATGCGCCCGAGATCGATTGGTCGCACCTGGGCGCGTCGATACAGGCTTATTTCGACTGGGTGCTGGCGCTTGGCAGGCCGCTCGCGGTCGGACTGCTGGTGCTCGCGGCGGGACTTGCCGTCGCGGGCTACGTATTCGTCCAGCTCGCCTGGCGCGCGCAGGTGATCCTCGCCTGGCGCAGGCGCCGGCGGAGACGCGTGGGAAGCGACTCTGGGTAGTTGGCGCTTTACAGACCGGCGATCTGTCGACTAGATTGTCGACTATTCTTTCAGCAAATTCACGTCAGACCTTGCCAAAATAGCAAGCGCAGCGCTATCTGATGCGGATTACTTGGGATCCTGATAAGGCGGCTCAGAACCTACGAGATCATGGCGTGTCGTTCGAAGACGCAGGTACTGTGTTCGGTGATTCACTCGCCGTCACTATTCCCGATCCCGATCACTCAGTAGGCGAGGAACGTATGGTCACGATGGGTCAATCAAGTGCAGGTCAATTGCTCGCTGTGTCTCACACCGAAGAAGGGGATACCATTCACATTATTTCAGCTCGTCGAGCTACAGCCCATGAGCGCAAAGACTATGAAACGTAAGCATCCGGAACCTAATCCGCCCGAAATGCGTCCTGAGTACGACTTTTCAGGTGGCGTCAGAGGTAAGTACTATCGTCGCTATATGGAAAGCACCAATGTCGTAGTTCTCGAGCCGGACGTTCACGAGAGGTTCAAGAACTCTACGGCAGTCAACGAGGCTTTGCGCTCGTTGATCCGCGCGGCCGGCGAAGGGCGAGGTCTAACAAAGCGGCCCACCCGGACGCGCCCGAGAGCGGCGCGCGCCGGTGGCCGCTGATGTAAAGACTGATTTATGCCAACGTGGTTGATTCCCGCACTCAAGGCCGTTCTGCCTCACATCGGCACGATCATTTCAGCCGCTGCGCCGGTATTCACCCGAAAGAATGCCGATGCGGTTGCCAATCAGACGTTGCTGCTGCAACAGCAAATCACGGAGCTTCAATCCGCGGCTTCTCAGAACGCGGCGCACATCAAGGAGCTGGCGGCGCAATTACAGAGCACGGTGGCGGCTCTGGAACAAGCCGCTTCGATTGCGGAGGCGAAGCTCCGCCGAGCGCTCTTGCTTGGTGTTGCCTCTATGGCCGTATCCGCAATCTCCATCGGTATCGTCCTGATCTTCATTTTCGACCGATGAGTCCGGCAAGACTCTAAAACTCACCCCTCCCGCACCAGTACCCCGTCCTGCAGCCGCATCACGCGGTGCGCCCGCGCGGCGAGCGAGGGCTCATGGGTCACCATCACCAGGCTCGTGCGGTGCGCGCGGTTGAGCTCGAGCATCAGCTCGAACACGCCGTCCGCGGTGTGGCGGTCGAGGTTCCCGGTCGGCTCGTCGGCGAGCACGCACGCGGGCCGCGTGACGAGAGCGCGAGCGAGCGCCGCGCGCTGGCGTTCGCCACCCGAGAGCTCGCCGGGTGTATGGTCGAGGCGCTCGCGGAGTCCCACTTCCTTCAGAATTCCGGCCGCCGCAGCGCGCGCTTCCACCGGCCCCATGCGGCGAATCAGGAGCGGCATCGCCACGTTCTCGAGCGCGGTGAACTCCATCAGCAGATGGTGAAACTGATAAACGAAGCCGAGCGAGCGGTTGCGCACCAGCCCGCGTTCCGCGTCGGAGAGACTTTGCGTGGGCCGGCCCATGACGTCGACCTCGCCCGAGCTCGGGTCGTCGAGCCCGCCCAGCAGGTGCAGCAGCGTGCTCTTGCCGGAACCCGAGGCGCCCACGACCGCGACCAGCTCCCCCGGCGCGACCTCGAGGTCCACGCCGAGCAGAACGGGCACCGCCGCCTTGCCCTGGCGATAGGTCTTGCAGAGCCTCCGGCACGCGAGCACGGGACCGCTCGCCGTCTCACTCATATCTCAGCGCCTCGGCCGGATTGACGCGCGAAGCGCGCCAGCTCGGATAGATCGTCGCGAGGAACGAGAGCGCGAGCGAAACGAGCGCGATCGCGACCACGTCGCCTCGCTGCGGGTCGGAGGGCAGATCGGTGATGTAGTAGACCTCGCGCGACAGGAACTTGACGTTGAGCAGCTGCTCGAGCCACGGCACGACCACGTCGATGTTGAGCGCGAGCGCGATGCCGCCCGCCACGCCGATCAGGGTGCCGATCACGCCGATCAGCGCGCCCTGCACCATGAAGATCTGCATGATCCCGCCGGGGCTCGCGCCCAGCGTGCGCAGGATCGCGATGTCGGACTGCTTGTCGGTGACCGCCATCACCAGCGTCGAGACGATGTTGAACGCCGCCACGGCGACGATGAGGGAAAGAATGATCGACATCATTCTTTTCTCGATCTGGACCGCGCGGAAGTAATTGGCGTGGCTGCGGGTCCAGTCCGAAACGTAGACGTCGGCGCGCAGGCGAGCGATCAGGTCGCGCGCGACCTCGCGTGACTGGAACAGATCATGGAGCTTCAGCCGCACGCCGGACACGCGGTCCCCCGTGCCGTAGAGCTTCTGCGCGTCATCGAGCTCGATGAGCGCGAGCCCCGAGTCGTACTCGAACATGCCCACCTCGAAGATGCCCGCCACCGTGAATTGCTTGAGCCGCGGAAGGATGCCCGCGGGGGTCACCAGCCCCTGGGGCACGATCAGGGTCAGCTTGTCGCCCACCGCCGCTCCCAGCGCCCGCGCAAGCTCCGATCCGAGCACGATGTTGAATTGTCCGGGAGCGAGCGCCTCGAGCTTGCCCGCGACCATGTGCGAGCCGATGTCGGCGACCTTTTCCTCGAGCTGCGGCGCGATGCCGCGCACAAGCACCCCCCGTACTTGCGCGCCGAAGGTGAGCATTCCCTGGCCGTTCACGAACGGCGCCGCCGCCGCCACCTGCGGATGCCCGGCGGCTTCCTTCGCCACCGTCTGCCAGTCGCCGAGCTGATTGTCGAGGCCCGTGATCTGCACGTGCGAGGCGACGCCGAGGATGCGGGCGCGCACCTCCTTCTGGAATCCGTTCATCACCGACAGCACCACGATCAACGCGGCGACGCCGAGCGCGATGCCGAGCATCGAGGTGAGCGAGATGAACGAGATGAAATGGTTGCGCCGCTCGGCGCGGGTGAAGCGCAGTCCGACGAACAATTCGTAGCGCACGGGCGAAGTGTGCCATAAGCGGTGCTAAACTCGAAATCGCATGCACTGCCGCCTGTTCATTCCCGATTTCTTTTCC